>JAPZAN010000212.1 GCA_027460605.1 Candidatus Methanoperedens sp. | reverse complement strand
TATTGTAATAAGTTACAATAGTATAAGAATTTGCTGGTCTTTTTTTACTGATTAACATTGTAACTGTTACAATATTTCCACTGCAAGCGTAAAAAACAGTTAAGCTTATAAGCAAAACCTATGAATTGGTAACCACCATAAACGTAACTACAATTTACCATAACCCCCTACTTAATTTTAAAAAGATTATGCCTTCATAAATCTCTCACATAGACAACAGTTAAAAAACATGAAAGAAACGGAACATGAAACAACTCCGCACCGAAATCGAAATAAATGCCCCTCCTGAGCGTGTATGGCAGTTGCTCACTGATTTTACCAGTTTTCCTGAGTGGAACCCGTTCATACGCCGTGCCAGCGGGGAACCCAGGAAAGGCGCACAGCTTCAGGTGTATCTCCAGCCTTCAGGTGCAAAAGGCATGACTTTTCGACCAAAGGTTCTCAAGGCAGAACCAAATCGCGAACTGCGCTGGCTGGGGCACTTCCTGATACCCAGTCTGTTCGACGGTGAGCACATTTTCGCCATCGAGCCGCTTGAAGCCGGACGTGTGCGATTTGTACAGCGCGAGCTCTTTACAGGCATTCTCGTTCCACTGTTTGCGCGCTCGCTGGAAAAGGACACACGGCGGGGCTTTGAAGAAATGAACAGGGCTCTCAAATTGCGGGCTGAACGATGATGGTGTTTTTCTTTTTTCTAAGTTCTAAAATACCCATATTTTGCATTTGAAAAATAAGGAATTAACTGCAAAATATTCACCGCAGAGACGCAGAGAACGCAAAGCAGTGCAATATTTACTTCGCGACCTTTGCGCCTTTGCGGTGATCTCTACCAACCACATGACCTTTCATTCAATTCCATCTTCTCTGTGCTCTCCGTGCCCTCCGTGGTTTTAAACTATTTCATCAGCTTGTCGATATCCCTTCTGCGTTAAATTAATAGACATAGCAAACCTCTTCAGGCACGAAATGTTCCCCGAAGCTCTAAACAATTATAAAAAACACATTGCTGAGAGGCAAAACCTTGGAATCCCGCCCCTGCCCCTGAACGCAGAACAGGTAAAAGCCCTCTCCGAATTAGTGATTGCCCCTCCTGCCGGCATGGAAGACTTCATCCTTTCACTCTTAAAAGAACATATCCCGCCGGGCGTTGACCCTGCAGCGCTTGAAAAAGCAAAGCTCTTAAGGCATCTGGCGCTTGGCGAGAAATCATCCCCGATACTCACGCCCCGTGAATCTGTCAGGCTTCTTGGCATGATGAAAGGCGGGTATAATATAGAAACTCTTATAGAATTGCTTGAAGACAAAGAGCTTGCGGATGAGGCTGTTCATGCCCTGTCAAACACTATTTTAATCTTCGGTTTCTTCGATAAGCTCAACAAGCTTGCCCGTACCAATCCCAATGCCAGGAAAGTCCTCGAAAGCTGGGCAAAAGCCGAGTGGTTCACCAACAGCGCCGGAATCCCAAAAGAACAGAAAGTGATAGTTTTTAAAGTGCCCGGCGAGGTCAATACCGACGATTTATCACCGGCTTCGCATGCGGGGACTCGTCCTGATATCCCGCTCCATGCCCTTTCCATGCTCGAATCCCGCTATCCGGGCGCGCTTTCGGAATTAAGGGAACTCAAAAAACAGGGTTATCCGGTTGCGTTCGTTGCAGACGTGGTCGGGACAGGCAGCAGCAGGAAATCGGCAGCCAATTCACTTATCTGGTGGATAGGGGAAGACATTCCCGGCGTCCCTAATAAACGCAAAGGCGGAGTGATTCTGGGAAGCCAGGTAGCACCCATTTTCTTTAACACGGCAAGAGACAGCGGGGCTCTTCCCATAAGATGCGATGTGTCCGGGCTTGAAAAAGGCATGATAGTTACAATCGATTTCGTAAATGGACGGATTCGCGGTGAAAACATGCGCGTAGTGGCAGCATTTAGCCTTGAACCTGAAACGCTCCCTGATGAATACAAAGCCGGCGGAAGGCTTCTCTTGATAATCGGGAAAGAGCTGACAAGAAAAGCGCAGGATGCACTTTTAGAAAAATATGATATTTTTATTAAACCTGTCGAACAGCCGCGGTCAGCAAATGGTTATACTCTTGCCCAGAAAATAGTGGGTAAGGCATGCGGTCTTCCCGGCGTGCGTCCGGGACAGGCATGTCTCCCAAAAATAACGACTGTTGGCTCGCAGGACACCACAGGCCCCATGACCGCAGATGAAATAAAAGAGCTTGTCTGCCTTGAATTCGAAGCGCCTCTGGTCATGCAGTCTTTCTGTCATACGGCAGCGTATCCCACACCTGCCGATATGGTGATGCATATGGAGCTTGCGCGGTTTTTCAAGGAAAGAGGGGCAGTTGTGCTAAAACCCGGGGACGGGATAATCCATTCATGGTTGAACAGGATGCTCCTGCCCGATACCGTGGGAACCGGAGGCGACAGCCATACGCGCTTCCCGATAGGTATCTCATTCCCTGCCGGAAGCGGTCTTGTGGCTTTTGCCGCATCCCTTGGTGTAATGCCGCTTGACATGCCGCAAAGCGTGCTTGTCAGGTGGAAAGGCGCGACTGGGAAAGGTATTTTTTTACGGGATGTAGTTAATGCCATCCCGTATTTTGCGCTAAAACAGGGCAAGCTCAGCCTTGAAAAGAAAAACAAGAAGAACATCTTTAATGGCAGGATAATCGAGATAGAAGGACTTCCCGACCTCACTGTCGAGCAGGCTTTTGAACTTACGGATTCATCTGCCGAGCGCTCGGCTGAAGCGGCGGTAATCGCCCTGTCGCAGGAGCAGGTTGTGTCTTACCTCAAGACCAATATTTCCATACTAAGAGCGCTTGTTAGCGAGGGATATTCATCAAAAGCGCTGCAAATGCGCATCAGGGCAATGGAAGAATGGCTAAAAAAGCCCTCGCTGCTTCATGCAGACGCCGACGCCGAATATGCCGACGTTATAGAGATTGACCTCTCCCGGATAACCGAACCACTGCTTGCATGTCCCAACGACCCTGATTACATAAAACCGCTCTCACTTGTGGCAGGAGAAAAAATCGATGAGGTGTTTATCGGTTCATGCATGATAGGACTTGAACAGTTTGACAGGGCTGCCGGGATACTTGGGAAAGCAGACCGCATTGCATCAAAAACATGGATTGCCCCGCCGACAAGGCTTATCGAAAAACACATGAAAGAAACAGGCGCTTATTCAAGGTTGAAAGAACTCGGCGCAAGGATGGAGATACCGGGATGCAGCCTCTGCATGGGCAACCAGGCAAGGGTTGCTGATAATGCAGTCGTGTTCTCCACATCTACGCGCAATTTTGATAACCGGATGGGTAAAAATGCAAAGGTGTATCTCGGCTCGGCAGAACTTGCCGCTGTTATCGCGATATTAGGAAGGATACCGACACACGAAGAGTATATTTCGTATTTATAAAAACGCTATGGAAATAGTTAAGATTGAAGCGGATATTATTCCGTACATCAATGAAGTTGGAATTATTCCTTGGCATTTTGCTTTTAATACTTGTATCCGGATGCGTTTACCCGCAGATAGAGGCCGGGAATCCAACAGAATATGAACTTCCGGGGCTTAATAATACAACTGTTTTTTACCCGGCAGACTCTTCAGTGCAGGTTGTGGAAAATGTCGTCAATAAAACTTCTGTTGATTTCATTATTAACGGCAATGCTGATACCAATTTCAGGAATCCGGTCGCAGTGGATTATTCAGGTAAAAATGTTTCATTCAATGCTTCAATGGGACCGGTTCTTGGAAAAAATTATATCCAGATGAACTTTAGCTCACCCTTTTCAGGATGGGTTGCATATACACAGGCAGGCGGCGGGGATTTTATTTACCCGATAACCAAAAATGGAACAATCCGGGTGGTTTTACCTTTAAATTACACTGCAACTTCCAAATTTTTAGGTCTCATCCAGCCGCCTCCAGATAACATTACGCAGGATGCATCAGGAAGAGAAGTGATTATCTGGGAAAAGCCCGATCCCGAGTTTGGACAAATAACAGTGAAATACCAGCTTAAAGATGCCCCGACATTATTGTTCTATTTCTTTTTTTTACTTTCCGTCTTCTTTATTTGTGTCATGGGTTATTATCTTTGGAACATTAACGAACTTAAGAAAAAACGCATACTTATGGAAAAGGATATAAGAAAGTAATTTTCAATTCATTAATTTGAGAAAAATCTCCTCAAGCCGAATAACACTTGAAAACGACAGGGAAATTGGGCTTTTTATGCATTTTTCTTTTCTTATCACTGACATAAGTTTTTATCCAACTGTGCCAACAGTTCCTAAAATTCATTCCTACGGCCATTGGTATTGATAGAGTTCCGTCAGAGTCTTACCTTTTTATATAATTAGATTATACATTCTTCGATAGGGCTTCGAAAAATTTATATGGGGCCCGGGTCGGGATTCGAACCCGAGTCGTAGGATCCACAGTCCCATAGGATAACCAGCTACCCCACCCAGGCACCTTGAATCCCCGTATTTAAATACGGGATTTTAATGGGGGGCATCCCCGTAAATGTATCTAAAAAGGATAAAGGTTTTGTTTCAGAAAAGCCTTAGCGAATTTCGCCTTTGCGGTGCATCTTGAAATCAAAAGAGCGTTTCCGCAATCTCGATTGCTTTTTCACGTTTTGCTGGATACGCTTTGAGCTTCAGTCTTGCAGAAATGGTATCGGTTGTTGTCGCAAGCTGCACTGTCCCTTGAAAAGCTGCCTGCTTATCGAACCTTAAATGAAGACAACACTCATCATCAGTCCTTTCAACGATCTCTTTTTTCAATCTTTGGAGTTCATATTCTGTCAGTTTTGATTTCAAATGCTCAATAAATCGCTTGCAATCCCTTCCTTTGAGCTGCGCCTGGAGGATAGTAATGGGATTCCCGTAATGTCCTTCAGTCCTCGTAGATTCTATTTCATTATCAAAAAGAAAAAGCGACAGGGCAGTCTTTACCCTGTCCTCACTTTCGGTTGCCGAAACTATGGCGCGAAGCGAGATGTTATGGATACTCATAAAGGGTTACGTCCCTTTATGGCGTCCCGAGTCACGCATCGGGAGGGCGTGTCCACGTAAACCGATACCCCGGTTTACGTGGTGTTCAGGTATGCAGAGCATACCTATCGTTTGATAAACCCGTAAACCGATACCCCGGTTTACGTGGTGTTCAGGTATGCAGAGCATACCTATCGTTTGATAAACCTTTCTTAAAGGTTTACGTATGGCGAAGCCATACGTGTGCGCGGTGTAAACTGACGCAACAGTTTTTGATAAAACTTTCTTAAAGTTTTTCATTTGCCTTTATTCTGATGCGAACTCAGGCTTGGTCTTGTCTTTTCAGTACCCCTGCCCTTTCGCCTCTGGCCCCTGCCTTTCCTGCCCGAGCTTGTCTTTCCTCTGAAGACGCGCCCTTTCTGGTTTGTATTGCAAATCCATTTCAGGTTTTTATCCTTCTTGATTGCAGGATGGCTTGTATCCACAAGAATGGTCTCATACCATTTGTGCTTGCCGTCCTGTCCAACCCAGTAACTGTTCAATACCTGTAAATTCGGGAATCTCCGTGCTGCCCGCTCTTCTGCTATGCTCTGGATACTCTTTCCCGGGGTTATCTTGTTCACACCCATGTGCTTTGTCCTTCGCCCGCGCTGCCATCTTGATTTGCGCCTGCCGCCGCGTCTTATTCTTACCCGCGCGACGATAATCCCCTGTTTTGCCTTGAAGCCAAGCGACCTTGCCCTGTCAAGTCTTGTAGGATGGTCTAATCTTGTTACTGCGGGTTCCCGTCTCCACTCCTGCCGTCTTTCCCACATGAGTTCCCCAACATCGGATTCATCCGGTTTTTTCCATGCGTCCCTGATGTACGCGT
>JAPZAN010000211.1 GCA_027460605.1 Candidatus Methanoperedens sp. | reverse complement strand
AACCTGCGCCTTCGCCTGTGAGGTCTACCATTTTTGATTTATACTTCTTCTGGATATTAAAAGAATAATTATAATACCATACCGGAATGAATTTTAATGTCTGGCTTTTTGCAGTTCCTATTTTTGCTTCGGCTATGGACAATGCATCGGATTTCCCGATGTTAATGGGAATTGAACGCAGCAATACCTTGATAGTCCGCTCATATTCTTTTTTAACAGGTTCCTGCACGGCTCCGGCATCGATTTTCTCGTGAGCAGGCTTTTTTTCCTCATATCCGCCCAGCGCGCCTGCAAGAACTGCCCTGCCTATCTGGGATTCAAGCTCGCTCCTGTCCCAGAGCCTAAGCCCTTCATCAAGGGCGAGCAAGCGGGTTTTTTCATCAAAGGATTCGGAAATCATTACGCCCTTGCCGTGATAGCTTTGCGCAATATTTGAAAAATACTTGATATTGTTGAAATTGGGGTTATTTTCAAATTTTATTAATAAGTGGTCAGAATCCTTTTCAGCAAGCAGGTCACATATATCAGAGGAACTTGTACTGTAACCGTAATATGTGAAAATATTTTTCACAATGCCAATCACTGCCTGCTTGTTCATGGTCATTATACTTCTTACCTGACTGAAATACTTTATCTTTCCGATAATATATTCCTGATTATTGATCAGGTTTATCGAATTCGGTATATTTATAACGCATTGTAATTATAGTGATTGAATCAAGATGACAGACCTGATGTTCATAATCTCAAGAATTGAAAACATGATGTATGAGGTAACTTTTGACCCGTTAAAACGGAATGGGAAAATAATAGTAAATATTTCTATCGTTAATGAATCGGATTTCAAAAAGGTAATTGGATTCATCAGGCAGGCCGTGCATAGCGGACTTTCAGTAAGCCCTTATATAAAAATAATACGCGCGGGAGAAAAATTCGGGAATCTCACCATCGAGAAAGGAAAGATAGGGTTAGCCACAGCCTGCAGCATCACGATAGACGGCGTCCTGCTCAAGGCAGGCATACCTGTTAAACCCAAATTCGGCGGGGTCGTGGAAATACATGACGGCTCGCCTTTAAGATTTACTGAAATCCTGAGCTATGACAGCACGACAATCGACCCTCTTGATGTATTGATGTCGCAGGAACTGACCTCGGTGGTTGAAATGATAAATACCGGTTCAGGCAAGATACTGGCGAATCTGCGGGAAGCTCCCATGGCGTCCAGGGATAAGATAGAACAGGTGCTTGATTCGCTTGTCGAAGCCGGATTTTCCTGTATCCTGGAAGTGGGTGAACCCAATAATGATATACTCGGGGTCCAGGTTGGAAAAGACAAAGTGGGGATTGTGGTTATTGGCGGCACGAACCCTATGGCTCTTATCCAGGAGCATGGGATTTATATAGATACGCAGGAGATGTCAAGACTTCTTGATATCGAAGAAATGGTTCACATAGACGAATTAAAACCGGATATTTAGCCCCAAAAAAATTAAAACAAACACCTGCATAAACTATTTAAGGGCTGATTGCCATGTATTTATCGGGGTGAAATAAATGACCATTAGAAAGATTAAAAAAATCAAACACGGAATCTGCAAATGTCATTCGTCCTGCGCATAAATAAAGTATGATTTTTAATAATTTTTGCTATATAACGGGTATGCAAATCGCCAGGTAGCGGGGTCATTATCCCCTGCGTCATCAAAATAACCATAAATATCGACCCTGGTGACCGCTTTACCCATATTTTGATTTAGTTCATTTTTTAAAGTTTCAGGTGTTATCAGCTTATTTGTCTGGGGTTCAAAAAAGTACCATGAGGTAATCCCGCCAAATGTCGATTTGAATGAAACAAGCGCATGCCCGGTGCCATCGGAGAAGGTTACCGCTGCAAAATATGCTTTGTACCCGGCTTTTTCCGAGGCAGCTATCATATCAACCGTGTACTGCCCGCAAATATATTCCTGCGGGGTGTATGCCCTTATATTCAGGTTATAATTCCGGAACCAGTCCACATATTCCCGGTAATTTACTTCCACGGCAACAGAGCGGTTATCAATATTTGCATGTTTTTCTTCGGATTTTTGAATAATTTCGGTGGGTATAATGGTGGGTGCCGGGGGAGGGGTCTGGACTGTTTCGACTACAAAAGGCGTTGGAGTAGGGGAATATGATGGTGCTATTACCGGTTCATCCAAAGACTTATTCCCGCCTATGCATCCGGAAAATAATACAAGAAGAAGGATTAATATTATGTGGTATCTGCCCAAATCCCAATCACCGGTTTTGTCATACATTATGAGTGGACTCTTTTTTATTTAATGTATAGGCGAAAGAAGATATTTAAATGTGGCGACGTAAAATCCTTTGATGAAAAAATATTCAGAATATGACATCCAGTAATACATGCAGTGTGTTGGCTATTATTATTCCAATAAGAAAAAGGAGAATATAAGCGGAAAAAAACACAGTTCCGGATGGGAATGATTTGAAAAGAACATAATATAAAACGAGCATTATAATGCTAATATACAAAATCCTTACCACAGCTCCATACACTATATTGTGAGAACTCTGCCTGTGGGTAAATGTCCATTTGTATGGCAAAAATAAGATTTTTAACCTCCCCAATCTTTTTATTGCCGTACTTTCAGTATCCAGGTCGGGTGTTATAAAATCGGTGCCGATATAGAAACCGACTGATAAGGCCAGCAATTGTTTTGGATTAACTGATTCGTGCCAGGCTAAAGCGGCAATTGCAGCAAAAATCGCATAATTGAATATCCTGTGTGCGTTATAACCGGGCATTATCTGGATTCTAATTCACGGGCTGCATCCTTTGCAAAATATGTGAGAATCATATCCGCGCCCGCGCGCTTTATTGAAACCAATGATTCCTGCACCGCGCTTTTCTCATCAAGCCAGCCATTGCTTGCTGCCGCTTTTATCATCGAGTATTCACCGCTGACATGATAAGCTGCTGTGGGCATCCTGAATTTCTTTTTCACTCGGTAAAGGATATCAAGGTAAGGAAGCGCAGGTTTGACCATTATGATATCGGCACCCTCTTCGATATCAAGCGCCACTTCGCGCAGGGCTTCATCCGTATTTGCAGGGTCCATCTGGTATGAAGCGCGGTCGCCAAATGCATAGCCTGAACCCGCTGCTTCCCTGAAAGGCCCGTAGAATGAAGAGCAGTATTTTGCAGCATAAGACATTATAGGGATATCCGCAAAATCGTTATCATCAAGAGCGCTGCGTATCGCCCCGACCATGCCGTCCATCATACCAGATGGCGCAACCATGTCGGCGCCTGCCCGGGCATGGCTTACTGCGGTCTTGCCAAGAATTTTAAGGGTCGGGTCGTTGAGAATCTGCTGCGTCTTGCTCACCATGCCGCAGTGGCCGTGGGAGGTATATTCGCAGAGGCAAAGGTCGGTAATGATAATCAGATCTCCGCCGACCTTGCTTTTTATGGCGCGGATTGCCTTCTGGATGACATCATTATCGCCGTACGCATGTGAACCTGTTTCATCTTTCTTTTCCGGTATCCCGAACAGTATTATTGCAGGGATTCCAAGTTCAGAAATGCCTGCCGCTTCGTCGGCTATCATCGAAAGAGGATGGCGGAAATAACCGGGCATGGAATTTATTTCCATCGGTTTTGTTATCGTCTCATCGACAAAGACAGGGCAAATCAGATCTTTAACATCCAGCGTTGTTTCGCTGATAAGTGGTCGAAATTTTGATGAGCGCAATCTCCTCATGCGCGTGGTAGGGAACATATATGTTTTTATAGGATGGAAAGTACTTAATGATTACCAATAGTCAAGTGTAGTCTGTGTAGTCCGAAATCTTTATAACTCAATAAAGAATTTATTGTGGCTTGAGGAGCAAGATTATGGAATCAAAATATAAGACATTAATCCCCTTAATTATCATATTCTTCGTCGTCGGAGTAGCGGTAGGATATGTGGCTCATAAGCCCAAGACGATAGAAATCGAGAAACCTGTAGAAAAAATAATTTACCAGAACAACACTGTGTATGTAACTGTTACACCCACTCCCACTCCGATTGTGACTGCAACTGGAGCCGCAATTGAGACTCCTGTAATAAGTGATTTCACTGTCAAGAATTATGATTCTTCAACCGATACCCCAACGAAAACGATTGAACTTGTAAACAGGCGGGCAAACCCGAATGAAATGACCATTCATTCAAATGACACTGTTTTAATCAAAATAACGGATTATTCCCTCACTTCCCGTTTAACACTGGTCCTGAATTCGACATATTCAAGGGATCTAGGTACAGGCGGCGCTGTGGTTATCACATTCAATAACAAGGGAATTTACCCCTTTAAGGCTATTATTCCTTCAACCGATCGAAATGTATTGCCCTGGACATATGGAGAAGGAACAATAACGGTATATTAATTTTTTTACATGTAAATTCCCATGCATATGGAATCAGGAAAATAGTTAAAATTTAACCGGCTATTTTCCTGAATACGATATCATCTTTTTTTCTGTTCTACCATCAATTTTAGACTGTCCTGTATTTCTTGTCCTGACTGGCTGGTTGTTTTCCCGGTGACGCTGCTTAAAGCTTGTTGCCAATTTTGAGTTTGTTTTAAATTCGTTAAAAACTTTTCCAGGGCTCCTTCGCCATAGTTTTCATTGATATACCACACAGTAAAAGTTCCCTGGCCGCGGCAAAGAAAATTAAGAGTTTCTTCATTAATATACCCGTCACATTTCTGCGCAAGCTCTTCCAAACTCAAAAGTTTCGGGCTGCCTGTTTCGATACCATTAATCAATAGGTCTGAGTGATAAATCTGGTCAAGAGGATCAAACTTTGGTCCTGCTTTAAAGGTATATTCCAGATAGTGTGCCATGCCCTCGTTCAAAAATCCTGGGAGATATCGCATCTTGTCCTGTCCAAAAAATTGATAAGCGGCTGCATGAACCCCCTCGTGGATAATCACTCCTCCTGTTTTGCCAGGTATAGTTTCTCCAAACGGTTTATAAAGATAAATTTTGCCGTTTGGAGCCGAACCATCCCCGACTGCCACATTCTCTTTCCCGCCGGGAAAATCCGCTATCTTAACATACTCATCGACAGACACAGCCAGATACACCGGAATATCTTTTGGTTCAAATCCAAGATATTTTTTATATAAATTTAAACCGCCCTGTTCCAGTATTGCCAACACTTTATTTGCATTTG
>JAPZAN010000210.1 GCA_027460605.1 Candidatus Methanoperedens sp. | reverse complement strand
AGCAAGAATAAAAGAGGCGTCAGGCTTGAGAAAGGGAAAGTGGTCGATAAGGATTATACTGGCCCGATACTTGAAGAGGCTTTAATCAAAAATTGTGTTATCCATACCATACCTGACAGGGGTGCATACAAAGGAATACCGGTAGTGGTTGCCCCCATACAGGATAGCGAAGGAGAACCGATTGCAGCCGTGGGTATTGTGGATGTGGTCTCTACCATCGACCTTGCTTCTGTATTCGGGAATTACCCGCAGATAGTGCGGCAGGTGGAAGAAAAGAAAGAGAAGAAATTTGAACCAAAGGGTTAAATCTGATAACATTATAGTAAGCAGTCCTACCAGAGGTGAATCATGGCAAGATTTCCAGAAGCGGAAAAAGTACTTTTACATATGAAGATATGCATGAAATGCAATGCCCGCAATTCAGTACGCGCAACAAGATGCAGGAAATGCGGATATACCAATCTTAGAATGAAATCAAAGGAACTTAAGGGAACGTAAACCAGATGGTCGTCGAGGAACGCCTCAACCAGATAGTAGAAAAAGAAGGTGCTGTTCACCTTACCCTCATCGACCCTGATTCCCAGTTACCTGAGGAAGCAGGGAAAATCGCACACGAGGCATCCCTTGGCGGAACGGATGCTATAATGGTGGGGGGCTCTACCGGGGCCACAGGGGCTACGGTTGAACAGACTGTACAGGCGATAAAATCAGCCTGTAACCTGCCGGTCGCTTGTGTATAAGCATGGCATCGAACCGATATCCATGGCGTATATAATAATAGAACCAGGCGGAGCCGCAGGATGGGTGGGCGATGCACGCCTGATACCGAGGAATAAACCCAAGCTTGCAGTCGCATACGCGCTTGCTGCAAAATACCTCGGTATGCATTATATTTATCTCGAAGCGGGTTCTGGCGCAGATAAGCCTGTGCCTGTTGAAATGGTCGCAGCTGTGAAAAAGGCTGTAGGAGAAAAGATCAAAGTCATAGTGGGCGGTGGCATCAGGGATGGGCCTACTGCCCGGGAACGGGTAAAAGCCGGAGCCGATATGATATGCACAGGTACGATTGTTGAACAGGTTAAGGATGTTAAGGGAAAGATAGAAGAACTTGTCAAAGCGATAAAATCATAAATCCGGGTTTTCTACTTATTATTTTTCTTCAAGTTTCCTGATACTCTCGGAAAAAGAAAGAGGTTCAAACCCGAATATCTTTTTAAGGTCATTCGGTTCGCAAACCATGTTATTCTGCAGCGATTCTACCAGCCAGTAAACCACATTGGGATTCACAGGCGAAAACTTTCCAAGCACTGCTGCTGAGAGCCGGTTCCATGAACCTGGAACGGCTATAAATCTCCTTTTTAATCCAAGCTGCTCCGCGTACTGTTGTATCAATTCTTTATATGTAAAAATCTGTGAGCAGCCGATGTCAAAACACCTGTTTAAAGTTTCTTTCCTGTCAAGGCACTCCACAAGATACCGTATCACGTCGTCGATGTAAATGGGCTGCACCTGTGTTTTTTCCCAGTTGAAAACAGGGATAATTGGAAATTTTCTAACAGCGGTATCCAGAATATCAAAAGCAGCGCCGCCGCGCCCTATAATAACCGAAGCCCTGAAAATCGTGTAACCGATTCCGCTATTCTTGATTATTTCTTCAACTTCCTTCCGGCTCTCAAGGTGATGCGACAGCTTTTCATAAGGATTTCTCATGCCGGTGAGATGGATTATCCTTTTAACGCCGTTCTGCTTGCAGGCTTTGACCGTGTTGTTTATTGCAAGCCTGTCGAGTATATCAAACCTTTTCTGCTCGCCCTTTGGCTGGTTTCCCATCATGTGAATAAAGTAATAAACGGTGTCTATGCCTTCTGTTGCCCTTACCAGCGAATCATAATCAAGGACATCGCCTGTTATGTAAGTGATATTAGGTTTTTCCAGGCTTGCCGGTTTCCTGACAAGGCACCTGACCTCTAAGTTTTTTTCAGATAATGCCCTCAAAACCCGGGCGCCTATGAAACCTGTTGAGCCTGTTAGGAGTATCATATATATTCTCTGTGAGATGAAATATTTTTAATTTATCTGCTACCGGATGTTATGCCTCAGTTCCCTTAGCGTACTTTGGCGGGCTTTTCTTCAATAAAATAATATCCGCACGGTTGATGCGCCTGCTCATGCGATGTTCTTGGATATTTCCTGCACATGGGCGGCCTGATATCGTGTATGGTGCAGATGGCTTTGTGAGAATTATGATTTTCAAATTTCAGGAATGGGCATTTATATAAGAACATGCAGCAAGAGCCACAATTTTTACATTCACCAACGCGAGTGCCATCCACCGGGAAAAGAAAACTTGTCGCAGCTCTCCTGATTTTTCCAGACAAACGATGCATCACTCGTTTTATGTATTGCAAACCAGATAAATATTTTGATGCGATATATTCATTTCATAACCCTTATCACAGATTAACGATATTTATCACTGTATGGTGCGCATAGGCGGTCTTGAGCTTGAAAGGTCAATAGTTGCGTCTATCGGTAAAAATCCTCTTGATTCTTCCAAAAAAGCAAAAAAGCTCGGCGCGGATATATTAGAAGTAAGGATAGATCTCCTTGATATGGATGCACTCATGGCGCTTTCAAAGATAAAGAAGCTTGACCTGCCTGTTATCATTACCAACCGGATGAAACAGGAAAGAGGGGCGTGGGACGGGAGCGAAGATGAGCGAATCCATACACTGTTATCCTTGCTCCATCTGGCAGATGCAGTTGATATCGAGTTATGCGCCCAAAAACGCGACGATGTGGTTAAAAAAGCAAAAACTGAAGGAAAAACGGTTATCATCTCCACCCATGATTTCCGGAATACGCCAGAGCTTGCTGTCATGGTCGGTATAATCAACGAATCATTTGAAGCTGGCGCAGATATTGCTAAACTTGCAGTTATGCCGCAAACACTTCTGGATGTTCTCCGCCTGCTTGAGGTTACTTTACACTCAGGTGGGAAAGTATGTACTATCGCCATGGGCAATATTGGCAGGCATTCGCGCATTGTTGCCCCGATTTACGGCTCAGTCATGACCTATGGGTATGTTGATAAGCCCACGGCTCCGGGGCAATTGAGGGTAGATGAATTAAAATCCATTTTGAAATTGCTCTGAGCCGTGAATTATTTGAGGAGACGTATCAGGTTTTCCCGCCCTTTTTTGATTTTAAGAATAAGATTTTTGTTATTCAGTTCATTCAATGCCGAACTTACCGTCGATTTTGGAAGATTTAGCTTTTTTACGATTTCCGACTGGTAAAGAGGCCCGCCGTTTTCTTTTAAGAGCCTGATAATCCGTTCTTCTATGTTTATCATTTCGGTTTCTGTAATTTCTGTAATGTCTCCAGCTATTTCTTTTGGAGCTCCCCTTTTGCGCATGTAAATAAACGCACCAAGCGCAACGATAATGAAAGTGGCAACAGCAAGGGGTATCCAGGGAGATGAGGTCTTTGAGAGAATAATCCTTGGTTCCCCTGCGCCAAAAGAGCGAAGACCGTACCATATAAGCCCCTCACGGGTCTGGTCAGGCGGGGGCATAACTTCTTCGATTTTAAAACCTGAAGGATACTGGATTATAAGCGTATTGTCTTTTGAAAGGTACAATCCCCCGATAAAGACATCCCCGATATTGATATCCGGATTGGTTCTGGCAAAATTTGTCCACCTGAACGAATAATGCACAACGCCATATTTGCCGGTAGGAGTGGATTGGACTGCCGCATCGCCGGTGAAATCCGTTGCAACCATGCTCCTCGACGTTGCAACAGCAGCTTCGGATGCCGATTTCTGCATCAATTCCTTGAACTCATTCAGATGAACCGAATTTAGCTGCTGAGTATAATTCTCAAATGAATTGACATCATCATTTGTTACAAGTAGCGTCCTGTATTCTACGTTCCATATCGCAGTGCCGTCGTCTTTAATGTTTATCGTGTATGTTATTTTGTAATCGTTTTCCGGTGCGGCTCCAGCTAAGGAGATGCATAGTAAAAGAATTATAGCAAGATTAAGTAAATTCCGCGCCATGAGATTACCGGGCATTTTTTAGTAATTGTATCTCCTGGTATAAAAATTTAATAAATTTTCATTCAAAATTTAACCATATGGAGAAGAGATAGGTGAACTTCACCTATCTGACCGCACATCTATTCCAGAGGTACTGGCTTAGTCTTCGTTTCTGGTCACTTTATTGTTTTTTTGTTCCTCCTTATTTTCACGTTTCTCTTCTTTCTGAGCCTCTTTTACCTCTTTTTTAACTTCCTTATCTTCTCTTTTCTCTTCTTTCTTGGCTTCCTGTAGCTCTTTTCGTTCTGTTTTATCCTTTATTTCCAGTACCTTAAGTATATCCGCTGCGCTAAGAATAGATAGCCTGTCATGAACCCCGCTAATAATTCCCGCCCTTCCGGTTGTATCATTCAGGGGGAATTTGTAATTAGCTTCGACGATGGAAAACCCCTTTTCGATACTGGCTTCAGCTTCAAGTTCTGTTTTTAACTCTCCTTTATCTATATTTTCGACCGTTAGCGATCCGTTGATAGCCTCCGCGCTCAACTGGAATTTATCGTGGATTTCCTGAGCTATTGTAAAATTATCAATGTTCCCGGATTTGAATTTAAGTTCGACTTCAACGACGGTATCATTACCAATTATTTTAGCTTTGATATTCACTGCTTCTTTTGTTTCATTCCCCCCATCTTTCCTTGCTTCTTTTCGTTTGATTTTTTCTTCAAACTTTCCTTTAAGTTCATGGCTGTTATTGTAAGCTCTCTCAAGCCCTTTGTTGCCGGGATGCGAATCAAGGAGATTCTTTAGAACCGTCTCGTGTTTTGCAATCATCTGCTCAGCATTGGCAAGTCCTGAATCAGTGCCTTTGAAATCTGAAACCGATTTATTAGCCTCTTCCATTTTCTCTCTATAATGCTCAAGTGCTTTGTTTGCTGCTTCAGTATCATTTCTTTTTAGTGCTGCTCTTGCCTCAGCTATCCTCTTTCTTGCATGAGCTACCTGTTTTCCGAGTTTTTCACTCGCATTGAAGGTAAAAGTCTCACCGATATTCTCAAACGCTATTTGTAATCCGTATAAAGCATTTCCAGGGCCGATTAGACCTTCACCTGACTCTTCATCATCTGCCGCTCCTTCTGTTGCTGTACTGGTTGCGGTTCCAGTGACAGTTAATGTTTCAGTTAGAGTTCCAGTTGCAGTTTCGTTGCCAGTAGCATTCTCTGCTGCGCCTGCCATGCCTATAGTAAAGACAAGCACAAGCAGAATTATTCCTGCCAGCGTTATATTTCCTAATCTCATATTCTCACCTCGTGCTTCGGCATTTTGCCGTTGGATCGAATTAATCCCTAACAAATATAAGCATTCTTACAGTTTTAATAGTTTCTTAAAGTACCCAATTTTTCCAAAACCTGTTAAATCGTTCATAAAGGTTCGGAATCCTTTATAAAACCTTATAAGCGGAGATATTAGAATGTGTGCCAGAGTGTCAATAGCCGACTTTGCGGTGGTGCTCCAAACCCACATGCCACTGGAAATTTACATTAAGTTGACAGCATCCTTACGCAATCGATAATGCTAAATATTGTTAACGCTAAATTAAATACTGGTTATAATAAAGAGGGTACTATAAAATGGAACTTAAAGTCCGGTCATTACAGATTAAAGCAGGCAAGTATAAAGTCGTACTTAACACCCAGGACGCTAAAGAACTCGGCGTCAGGGGTGGAGACCGCGTCCAGTTAAAAGACCATGGCTACCTGACGGCAATCGTGGAAACAGGAGATTTGATCGAAAAAGGTACGGTTGGAGTGTATCAGGAATGTTGTGAAAAGCTGGGTGAAGTCTGTCCGCTGACGATTAATGTCATCCCGACTGCAAGACCGAGTTCAGTTGGTTTTATCAGGAAGATGATGGACA
>JAPZAN010000209.1 GCA_027460605.1 Candidatus Methanoperedens sp. | reverse complement strand
ATCCTTCAAAGTAAAACGACGCCTCGGGGTTTTGCGGAAGCGCCATAAATTAATTCAGTGCTATTTATAAATTTTAAGTACTTCAAATGGAAAAACTCCGGAACTGCTCTCACCTGCGCCGATTGGTATCATCAACCTCCACGCACCCGAACCCCATCGCGTTCTTCTCGCCCAGACCCGCGTCATAGGCGAACTTAAGCAGCTCCGGGTTTGCCTGGATTCTAAGACGCATGAGACAGCACCTTCTGTAGTCCTGCGCAATTTTAATGCGCCTTGGGTTGATATCAGAGATCTCTATGACATCGAAATGCTCTTTTTCAGGGGGCGCGCCATAGAACTCCGAGTACCGCTCGATCAGGTTTTTGTGCAGGTTCTCATAGAATTTAGGTTCGCTCGGATACAGGTCGAATTCCCTCAATTTTCCACCATCGGAACGCTGTGTTTTAACATATATCGGGGAGATCGCCCTGAAAGTGCACTCCTCGCCGAACTGCAACGGAGGGAGTATTTCTATGCGTTCGATTGTAAAATTGACCTCTCCATGCATACCTTCAAGAAAAAAATCCGGGTTCATAAGCAGTCCTTCAGCAAAGCTCTTGATGAACCGCTCATCAGGAGAAGAGAGGAAGAAATGAGCCCTGTCAAAATCTAACCCCGCTCTACATCGTCTTTTATCCTCAAGTATCAGGTTGGAAAAAGTGTAAAACTTAAATCCCTGGTGCGAATGCGTCTCGTTTGCCAGTTTAACATCCGATTCTGCGAGTTTGAGATAAAGCATCGAAGCAATGCCGTACTGGTAGTTGTAACTGATTGGCGCTTTTGATTTATTATATACAGTTATTTTACTCCTCAAATTAAATCTCCCTGGCAATCAACAAATTTTTAATTTAAATTTAATTGGTGAGGATATAATCTTTTGGCAGAGGTTATTATGAATCTAACTTTTTTTCTTGCTAACAGAGTATTTTATAGTTAAATCAACCGTAAGCCCGCCGATAGACTCCTCGGCATCCTGCAGAGCCTCTTTTAAATTTGCATTATCTATAATCTGCTGGATTTGCTCTTTTATCCTGATATAGCGCACGTATTCCTCAACCGTGAGCTTGTTTTCATTACTCGTTTCTGTCGATATCGAACTCATCGTCCTCAGATGAGTTTATATGCGAAAGTTAGCAAAAAACGTATGTATTTGCTGTTAAACAAAAAAAGAAAAAATTTGTGATGTGAAATGTCACATCACGTTAAACCTTACTGGCCTTCCATGAATGGGCTCTTGACACCTGTCAAGACTGCCATTACACGTACTCTGCCTGTGAGCTGGTCATCGACTTTTGCTCCCCAGATAACTCTCTTTGTGTTGGGGACCTTGTCCATGATTAA
>JAPZAN010000208.1 GCA_027460605.1 Candidatus Methanoperedens sp. | reverse complement strand
AAACAACACCCACTTCTGCGGCTGATAGTGATATTATATCCCATTTTTGTTCCTTGCTTCGAAGATACAATATGCTTGAAATAAAAACAACTGCAAAACAGAGGTATGCCGATATCGCAATGGGGAGATGGAAATAGAATATCCTGAAATTATTGGGGTCGCCGGCTGCCGACCCGGGATCGATAGGAATGGGCGCTTTGAAAAACACAAGGTATGATGAAACAAGAATTAATACAGCCGTCAGGGTAAAAAGTATTTTCTTTCGCATATTCTTAAAATCTCCATGAATCTTAATAACATTATCCTTTCGTAACTCAATCTTCAATCGTATATTCAAACACAAGCTGCGCTACAACAAAAAAAATGACATCATATACTGCAAGTATCTGCAATTCGCCGTAAATTTCGGAAAAATCACCCGAGGCGAGCATTGTTCCCGTTGCAGTTACAGCCGAAAGTATTACAGGAATAAGAACCGGGAAAAGAATCACTGGAAGCAGGATTTCCCGCGTCCTTGTATTAACAGTGAGCGCCGAGAGAAGCGTGCCCACAAATATGAACCCGAAAGTCCCCAGAACCACCACGACCAAAAGACCTGGAATATTTTTGATGTCATAACTGAAAAGCACGATAAAAACCGGAATTGTGGTTATTTCCATCAGGAACATCAAAACTGCGTTCGATAAGACCTTCCCGTTGTATATTTCGCTCCTGTCAACAGGGCAAAGTTTTAATCCTTCAAGGCATCCCTCTTCTTTTTCACCTGCAAATGACCTTGAAAGCCCGAGCATCCCCGCAAAGGTGAAGGCTATCCACAGCATTCCGGGCGCCAGTAAATCCACTACCTTCTTATTAAGCACCTTCACCTCAAGCGTTGCCTCGTTCCCGAAGGCATAACTGAAAATGACAATCACAAGGAGAGCAAATATCATCATGGAATTAAGCATCTGTTTTGTCCTGAACTCGGCTCTTAAGTCTTTGATTGCGATTTCAAGAAATTTCATGTGCGCTCCTCCACATGCTTTTCATAAATAGCCCTGCACTGGAGAAGGTCGCTTATCTCTGATTCTGTCATCTCATGCGCAATATACCCGCCGGCGAGAATGATTGCCCTGTCGCACATGGAAATGCCTCGTTCAATATCGTGCGAAATGAGTACCCGCGTCTTATCATGTGCGTTCATGCCGCCAAGTATCCTGTCAAAAGTTGCGCTGGCATGCTGGTCAAGCCCGGTATACGGTTCATCGAGGAATAGTATCGGCGGGTCATGGATTAAGGCTCTTGCGATTGAAAGGCGCTGTTTCATCCCGCGGGAGAATGTCCTCACGCGGTCATTTTTTCTGTAGTTCAGGCCGACCTGTTTTATCAGCTCATCAATCCGCGTTTCAAGATGCGGCGTATCATACATTTTTCCGAAGAACCGCAGGTTTTCAGCAGCCGTCAGTTCGTGGTAAAGGTACGTTTCATGCGAGATTACGCCGATTTTTTTCCTGATTCCGGTAGGATCCTCTTTGATGTCAATGCCGTCGATGACGACCTTTCCAGCAGTCGGGCTTACAAGAGTTGACATTATTTTGATGAGCGTGGTTTTCCCGGCGCCGTTCGGTCCGAATATAGTCAGGAATTCACCTTTTTCTATTTTGAGATTGATTTTCCGAAGGACAATGTTGGTGCCGAATGCTTTTGAGAGGTTTTCAATAGAGATTATATGGATTTCTCCTGCTTTGTCTAAATAAACATGTTCAAGCTTTATATTTTGCTCTTTATAGTGATTGAATCAACTGTTTTTAACCGGCCGTTCATTAACCATTAAATCTTTAATCATAAACGCTCATTTATTCAACGGTGATTTTATTAAACCCATACTTCAGGTCGCTCTCGATGTTCTGGAAATAGACCGCGCGCTCCAGATTGCAAAAGAGGCAGTTGAGGGAGGTGCGGACTGGATTGAAGCCGGGACGCCGCTTATCAAGAGCGAAGGCATGGATGCGATAAGAAAGCTGAAAGTTGCATTTCCCGGTCACGTTATTCTCGCTGACATGAAAACCATGGACACTGGCGCCATGGAGGTCGAGATGGCGGCAAAAGCAGGCGCCGATATAATAATGATTCTTGGCAGTGCGGATAATTCCACTATCCGGGATGCTATCCGCTCAGCGCGCAAGTACGGTGTAAAACTTATGGCAGACCTCATTTCCGCAGGCGGCCATGCGGAGAGGGCAAAAGAACTGGCAGAAATGGGTATTGATTATATCAACGTCCATGTTGGTATTGACCAGCAAATGATTGGGGAAGACCCTGTCAAAATCCTGAAATCCCTCAAGATTAATGTGCCGATAGCGGTTGCAGGGGGGCTTGACGCCCAAAGCGCCGCAGCAGTGGTATTGATGGGCGCGCAAATCGTTATCGTGGGCGGTAATATCGTCCGTTCATCCAATGTTACGGCCTCGGCAAAAGAGATACGTGAAAGCATCGACAGGCCCGAAATCGCAGAAGAAGCCGAACAACCAATCGATGAGAAAACGATTGAATTGCTAAAAAAAGTCTCAACGCCCAATATTTCGGATGCCATGCACAGGAAAGGCGCCATGCAAAACATCAGGTCAATCTGCCTTGGGACAAAAACCGCAGGAAAAGCGGTCACAGTCCAGACTTTTCCCGGTGATTGGGCAAAAACCGTTGAGGCAATTGACGTTGCCAATCCGGGTGATGTTATTGTAATTTACAACGGCAGCCCCCATGTCGCGCCGTGGGGGGAACTTGCCACGCTAAGCTGCATTAATAAAGGAATTGCAGGCGTTGTCATTGACGGCGCGGTGAGGGATGTGGACGATATCAGGCGCCTTAATTTCCCGGTTTTTGCGACTTCGATAGTGCCGAATGCGGGCGAACCCAAAGGATTCGGGGAAATCAACGCTGAAATACAGTGCGGCGGCCAGACTGTAAAACCCGGCGATTTCATAGTTGGGGATGATAACGGCGTTGTTGTTATTCCGAAGGAACGGGGATACGAGATTGCAAGGCGGGCGGTCGAGGTGGAAAAAAACGAGCGCAGGATACGCGACGAAATAAAAAGGGGAAAAACCCTGTCGGAAGTGCTGTATCTTGAGAAATGGGAGAAGAAATAGGTAATTCGATTATTTCACATAAGATTTTAAATGATTCAAATATATATGGAGATGGCAGAGGAGTTCAAATGAGCAGGATTGAAAAGGACAGCCTGGGCGAGATAGAAGTTCCTGAAAACGTTCTTTACGGGGCATTTACAACACGGGCGTCTAAAAATTTCAGGCTAAGCGAGCTGAGAGCAAAACCGGATTTTATAAAATCTCTTGCCATTATCAAAAAAGCGGCAGCGCTGGCAAATATGAAACTTGGTATGCTCGATGAAAAAACAGGTTCGGCAATAGTCAAAGCCGCAGATGAGGTTATTGAGGGTAAGTATAGCGACCAGTTCATACTCGATGTATTCCAGGCAGGCGCAGGCACGCCTTTTAACATGAATATGAATGAGGTCATTGCTAACGCAGCGATTAAAAAACTTGGCGGAAAACCGGGCGATTATCATCTCGTTCACCCGAACAACCACGTGAACATGGCGCAATCGTCCAATGACGTGATACCGACGACAATTAGATTGAGCGTGCTTTTAACAATACAACCTCTTATCGGGGAGCTTGAAGAAATTATCTCAGTCTTGCGCGCAAAAGCCAGAGAATACGACCATGTTATCAAAGTCGGGAGGACGCATCTTGAGGATGCGGTGCCCATAAGGTACGGCCAGGTGTTTGGCGGATATGCAGCATCGCTTGATAAGTGCATCGTGAGGCTTGCTGCTTCGGAAAATAGCATGCTGGAGCTGGGAATCGGCGGGACAGCCGTCGGCACCGGCATCAATACGCATCCGGATTTCAAAAAGGCGATTATTTCTGAATTGGGCAAGCTTACAGGTTTTGAGTTTTACCAGGGAAACAGCATCATGCTTTCATGGAGCATGGCTGGTTTTGCAGATGTATCAGGCGCGCTGCGGATTCTGGCAATCGAACTGAATAAGATTTCAAATGACCTGCGCCTCCTTAATTCAGGTCCAAAAACGGGTATCGCAGAGATTATCCTGCCAGAAGTTGAGCCGGGCTCGTCAATAATGCCGGGGAAGATAAACCCCTCGATTCCTGAGGCGGTTAACATGGTATGTTTCCAGGTCATGGGCAATGACCATGCGGTGGCGCTGGCGGCGGAGGCTGGACAGATGGAACTCAATGTGATGACGCCTCTTATTGCATTTGACCTCCTGTGGAGCATTGAGCTTTTGACAAATGCTATAAAGATGTTCAGGGAAGATTGCATTTCCGGTCTGGTAGTGGATGAAAAGCGGTGCGGCGAGCTTCTTGAAAAGAGCCATGCGCTGGCGACGGTTCTTAATCCTTATATCGGATATGATAAAGTGGCAGAGCTTGTGAAGACAGCGCTTTCTGAGAATAAGTCATTGAGGCAGGTGCTTATCGAGAAGGATATTATTCCTGAGAAGTATTTGAATGAGATACTTGACGCCAGGAAGATGACTGAGCCGGGGGTTGTGGATAAGAAGATGATTGAGGAGATAAGGGGATATGGGAGAAAAAAGTGAAGAAGCAAAGGGATTAACGAGATTTGAGGTATTAGAAGATTAAAAACTTCAGAATGAACCGTTTACTTCAAATAGTTTGTATCAAAGATTTGGATACATAAGAGGTATAAATAATGACAAAATTACCCCCTCCTTTTGGATATTATTACAAAAGCATGATGGAAGGACAATGCCCCCTCTGTCAAAGTGACCAAATTGGCATAAGCAAAAATAAAGAAGTTATATGGTGTGATGGTTATTTAAGTGGAACCTATCTAACTGAAGAGGCTTGTGATACTTATGCAAGCGATGGACAGGGGCATTGTAAATACTGTTACGCTGGAAGTTTTGTTAATCGACACTATCCAGAAGATTTGGTTATGGTTTGTGAGAGTTGCAAAAAAGCAATTAACTTCAAGACGAAAAAAGTAAGCGATACATTGTTTTAATTTTTTTTGTTTTTTATAACTTACGTGCATGTTAATGCTTTAATACTCCTTAACTTAGCAGAATCCTCAGTATCTTTTCCCGAAAAAACTTCCTCATTCTAAATAAATGTATATATGTGGTAAAAATCAATAACAAGCGGAAGCTCAAATATTATTTGAAGGATTATGATTCAGGAAACACATCTCAAAAATTGGCAGCCAAGTACC
>JAPZAN010000207.1 GCA_027460605.1 Candidatus Methanoperedens sp. | reverse complement strand
AATGAGGCTTTTATGAGGAAGATGCCTCCTGAAGTTTGGCTAGGTTTTGCTTTTAAGATGTTTGGTTGGTGAATTTTATGAAAACTGTGCAAAAGGTAAAAGAAGTTATGAATGAGGAAATTATTTCAGGAAATGATACTCATCCGGGCTTTGTGTAGATTTTGCCCGAATTTTTCATATTCCTGCTTAATGATTTCTTTCCATTCTTTGGGAACTTCATTTCTGGGTCGACCTAATTCGAACCCAATTGTGTATATACCCTCTTATTTTGTATATTTCATTGAGCTGCCTCTTGGCGAAATGCCGAGAGATTTGGCCGCCGATTTCTGGGATATGTTTCCTGATTCATAATCTTTCAAAAAATATTTAGCTTCCGCTTGTTATTGATTTTTACCACATATACTGAATTATTTAGAATGAGGAAATTTTTTTGGGAAAAGATAGAAGAAAACCAAAGCCAATAACCTTTAATACGTTACAAATGAATGTTGAGCCAGAGCCCCGATGGGGTAGCGGATATCCTTTGAGATTGCGGATCTTAAGACCTGGGTTCAAGTCCCAGTCGGGGCGCCTTTTAGCTACTCCAAGAGTATTCTTTGGAATTTATAAGCAGACAAAGATAGGTTAGAATATTGGCAAGGATATCCACAACATGGCAAGGGTTCTTGACAGAAAAATGGAACAGTATATAGCAAAGCTTTTTCCTGATGACCAAGAAAGAATGTTCTGGTTTTTATAAGGCTACTGATAAAGATTTTTCTTTAAAAATTCAATTTTTCAAATTTTAATTATTAATCGGCATACAGTCGATTTTTGGGGAAAGGTTTAATAGCAATGAAAATAATATTATTCTATGATAATACGCATGGTTATCATGATGATGTAAAATAGGAAGGTTTTTAATACACATATTAAAAGTTGTTTACCCTATCGACAAAAAAAGTCTTAATAAAAATAATTGAGCAGTGTTTGGTCGCCAAACTTCGCACTGCCCAAGCCCCCCCTTAGGAGAGCAAATGAGTCTATTAACAGCAGTAGTAATAATTCTTTCTGTTATCTTAATACCTGGAATGGCAGTTGCGGCAGAACAAATTGATGAAAACACAAATATAGTATTAAATGGAGATGTTCAATCCCAGTCGCCCACATCCTATTCAAAACCCGATCTGATTCCATCTTTAAAACCTTACATTATCGATAAGAGCACTGATATATGGCATGCAGAGGACCCGGGCTCCTATATCACTCCGGATAATGACTGGGTTAAGTTCTATGCGTCGCAATTATACATTGATTACGATGGAAGAATCAGGTATAAGAATAGACCCATTCCCCTGTTTGTAGATATAAAAGGCAACGTTTTATCATGGACAGACGAACCATTCGTAAACAATTACGTTACGTTGAAGGACTATTTTGGATACGAACTACCAAATAATGACTATTGGATGATGCCGGACTATTACTTATACAATGGTCAGAGAGGTATATGTTCTGGATGGTCTTTAGCAGTCACTTCTATGATACTGAGTGGCGAGATGTCTGTTAAAGAAAACGGGCAGTTTATAAAACAAGTCATCCCGGCAAAAGCTGTTCTGGGGTATATAAACGGGAACAGGGATGGCTGGAGTGAATATCAGGTGTATGGAAAAACATTCATGACAACTACATCTTTATTAAATACGGGAATTGACGGAACTGAAAAATTAACCTCAACTGAATTTGTAGAAAAAAAAGATAAAACCACTGCAAAGCCTGTTTTTGAATTTACGGATAAAAATTT
Organism: Candidatus Methanoperedens sp.; assembly: GCA_027460605.1. Classification (GTDB taxonomy): domain Archaea; phylum Halobacteriota; class Methanosarcinia; order Methanosarcinales; family Methanoperedenaceae; genus Methanoperedens. The sequence continues at coordinate 37,888 of JAPZAN010000207.1, read as the reverse complement.
CGGAAATTACAAAGCCTGGTAAAGAAAGATAGAAGATGGGGAATATCATCTTCTTTTCTTAAATGATATTAGTAAAGCAATGGCAAATATTGTGATTAACTTAAACGCAGGCGTTGGTTCTGTGGCTTCCGGAACGATGGTCTTTGTCGGTGCAACTATAAGGTGGCCCTTACTTCTGCATGTGTTTGCACTGCTGCAGGCACCGCAACTCCTTTTATACCGCTAAAGAACTCCACTACCGTTTCCGTCTGGCTGAAATCCGTAACAATACGACGACCAAAATGCCGGTCAACAGAGTTATTATTAGAATCGAGCTTCTTACTCTCCCCTCACCTATAGGTACAGCGAACCCAAGGATGCCTAAGATGATGCCTGTTAATGTGCCTCCTTGTTGAGCTCTCTCGGTGGGAGTGGACACAGCTGAAACTGTAGGCTGGGGCTGCTGTGTCGTAGGTTGAACAACCGTCCCCGATTCCTTTAGTCCTACTATTGCAAATGACGAAAAGGTATCGGTCTTTGCCTCAAGGTATGTGAAACTATCATCTTTATATTTCATCCGGGTTTCCAGTTCAATCCATTTGCTTCCGTCCCATTTTAACATCCTGAGATCGCTTGATGCAACTTTGTTGCTGTCAAGCCATGTATTATCGACCTTGAATCTGATAATGGCTTCTTTAATCCTTTTTGTTCCAGCCCAGATATTCAAGTTCTTATCTACGGTTCCTGGCGGTGAAGCTGTTACGAGTTTTGATGTGGTTTTAAGAGCTTCCACTCTCAAAGTTATGTCATTCTCATTTTCCTTGCCTGTAACAGCGATTTCGTATATACCGATCTCTGGTGCTTTGAATGTGTATGTTATGGGTGTGTTGGCGATAAGGGATTTATCATAGCTCTCTGACTTTGCTATGTTCTCGAAAGGCTCTGATGTTGTTACGCCTCCACCACCGGAACCACCTCCTCCTCCACCTCCTCCCCCGCCACCTGCCGCAGCGCCCATTATCGCAAAGGTGCTGAAGCTATTGAAATCGGCTGATACTATCTTGTTTACAGTATCGACTATATTATTGGAACCGACTTCCCACGTTGAGCTTGTAACATTAAACCGATAAAGCTTCAGGTTTGCCTCTGGAATGGTGAGTGTCGATACAACTGAACTGTAGTTTACGCTGACTTTTGCAGTAAAGTTAACGCCTTGCAGCGCCGGGACATCGATTCCGATAAACATTACTCTTGAAAGTCCGGATGCTCCTGCTGTTTGCTCAGGAATCGGGTCATCAGTGAAATTCCGAAGCGTCATAATAAGGTTGGCAACAACAACGCCTGGAATAGTGGTAATGTTCACAGTTAAATTGCCTGCCGGCAGCGGCAGACTTTCTTCTACAGGAGTGGTCGCATTCAAAACCGGCTTAACCACTACTTTTGATGCGCCTGCCTTTATGCTCACATCATCAGAATCGGTTTTTCCTAAATCAGTTGATTGTTGCTTTGCTACAACTTTCCATGTATATGTGCCAGCATTGGTGGGATTCCTGAGGGTTCCATTTTTGAGAATTATATTTACTGTGTTTCTGGTATGGTTAATTGGACCTGCAGTCCCTCCAAGAGAGAGATTCATATACCCTGCATTATTGTCGGTGACGTTTGTTATTTTAAGATTGGATCCGCCAATAGTTATATTAGTTATGTCCTGATCATTGCTTGGGCTAGAATGTACACCGAAATCAGTTGAGTAGGTTACATTTACAAGACCTTTATCGGGGTCACTGGAAGTGATATTTATCATCACTTTATCCCCGCCTGCTATATTATCATACATCGTATAGTTACCAATCGTTGCACCTGCCGGGGGAAGAATCAGCTTATAACCTGCCGGGATTGTCAGGTTCAAGAAGAAGAAATCCGGGTCTCCATCAGTAGGTTCCAGTTTCGCAGAATATGAGTCGTCTGTGGAATTGACAATGGAATTATCAGGTTTTATTGTGATTTTTACTGCATAAGCCGGTGTCGGGATTATCGACAATATAACAGTAAGATAAACCAGGAATATCAGGAATGATCGCAAAGTCTTGTTATTCATTTTAATATCTCCATTACCTTGAAAACCACGATAGCGAAAAAAGCAATTAATAACGGTAAAATGCTCATATCCAGTGAACACGCAATGTTTTTATTCCATGATTTTGAAGCAGATAGAATTTCCTTTGATGATAATAAAATTATTAGCGCCACCACGCCTAAAACCCCGAGCTGTGGAGCACCTATCGTAGATGTCGCTGAGATAATTCCAGCTGAACTACTGACGATTGTACTTGATAACATAAACCATAAACCACGTTAAATAACCATAAAACTCTTATCTTATATAAAAGTATCGCTTTCAAAAAATTTAAATAATGATAATAATTCTCATAATTATCATAGAAAGGTATATTGAAACTTGACGATAGTCTTATCATGTAAAGAAAAGAATATTTTAAAAAATAACTCACAGCGAGGCTTTGCAGATTTGAATACATCTAAATGCGCCAAGGTAGCTATAAGATATGTTGCTGTCCTCATTGCAATTGTTGCACTCTTAAATTCACCGGTTTTTGCAAGCACGACAATATCTCTCGACAGCACCATTGACACACCTGATAGAACCGTTGCATACCAGGGTAAAAATTATGATATTCAGGATATTGGCTCGTATCACATGGGTGAAAAAGTCAACATCAGTATTAACGTCACGGACATTTCAGGCTTCCAGCTCTCGCTTCTTGATAAGAATAAAAATTTCATGTGGAACCACATGGTCTATTACACCGAAGGAAATGCACAGGTGGATATGCCCGATAATGTAGTTACTGTCCCGGGCACATATGCGTTTGCTGTTTTTTACCAGGGCGATATAATGGCTGTTAAACCCGTGGTTTTCTCCCAGTATAAACTCTCTGTAATGCCAGATGCTACGACTGTTGCACCCGGAGATACGCTTCACGTGAAAGTCAGGGTGGCGCCTGACACCGGCATACCCATGAAAGTGATAATTGCAAGGAATAGTAGCAGCCTGGAATCAAGCGCTAACCGCACTCAGGAAGGTCTATACGAAGCTGATATAAAGCTGCCTTCCAGCACAAATGGCAGATTTTCTTTATATGCTGCCCTGGCTTCCGGGAATATGATTATGGGCTCCCCCGAACTCATAGGTGTATCAAGCGGAGGTACAATAAATGTAGTCGAAATTCCTCCAACGCCCCAAGCATCAGGTTTTTCATTTTCACTGGTAATTGTATCTTTATTATTTATCGGAATTCTTATCATAATATTCAGGAAAATAAGGAATTGAAATGCCGTTGATAAAAACCATTGAATTATCCAAAACATACCGCCAGGATGAAACATACGTCCAGGCTCTTGATAACATTAACCTGTCGATTGAGATGGGAGAATTTGTTGCTATCACAGGACCAAGCGGCTCCGGCAAGTCAACACTGCTGCACATCCTGGGCTGTATAGATAAACCGACAAAAGGCAAATTATTGATTAAAGATGTGGATGTCAGTAAAATGAACGGGAACGCCCTGACAAAGCTCAGGCTCTACGAATTAGGTTTTGTATTCCAGCATTTCTACCTTCTTCCGGCCCTTACCGCCTATGAAAATATTGAGCTTCCCCTCTCTGAAGCAGGGGTCCCCCGGGAGATACGCAAAAAGAGGATAACGGAGTTATTGGAAGCTGTAGGTTTAGACGAGAGAGCTAAACACAGGCCTGGACAGCTAAGCGGAGGGGAACAGCAGAGGGTGGCAATCGCGAGAGCCCTGGCAAATAATCCTCCCATAATACTTGCCGATGAACCGACCGGTGAATTAGATAGCACCAATGGAAAAAAGGTCCTGGATATCCTTGCGTGGATTAATCAGGAGTACAAGAAGACAATTATTGTAGTCACCCATGACGATTCCATTGCTCTTCGGGCGATGAGGATTATTAAACTGCAGGATGGGAAAATAATCGATGATGTACGTTAAAATTGCTCTTCTGGGACTTGTACGCAGGAAAGGGCGTACATTTTTCACAACGTTAGCTGTTGCTATCGCAGTCTCAATGGCAATACTGCTTGTTTCTGTGGGAGTGGGATTAAAGCAGGGGGCAGCCATGATGTATGACAGGGACGTGGACTACTGGGTCATACCACAGGATTCCAGCGTCACAGACCTCGTATCCAATTCAGAAAGGACGATGCTGGGGGATGTGCATCAAAGTGTCGATAAAATTAGCTCAAATCCTGATATAAAGGGAGCAACCCCGATGTTGAACCGGCTTATTTATGCATCTTCCGCAAATCGCACTCCAAAGGCTGTCATGGGAGTCGGAGTCATTCCCGGAAGTGTGGATGCTTTACCTGCTTCTGCGCCGGGTTTTTCCTGGGGGGATGTATATTTTAAAGGCGGGGAACGAACAGGAGAAGTTGTGATTAACGAGAAGACAGCACAGCTTCTGGGCTTAAAACCTGGCGACATATTGCACCTTGGAGCCTCAAGCAATAGTCTCAATAATTCTTTCAGGGTGATGGGAATAATCTCTGCAGCCGAATATTCTATTAGCCCGATTGTAGTGCTCCATCTTTCAGAACTGCAGGAGCTTACTGGCAATCTTAAGGGAGACCGGGCTAATTATATAATAATCAGGGGGAATAATGCACTTCCCTTTCTAAAAGGACTTTTCCCGAATGCACTCGTTCTGAGTAGCGCCGAGTACTCTGCTTATAATGTTGTCAGCGACAAGAAGATGTTGGCTACTGCCATCGCCGTTTCTTTTGTCTCCATACTCATAGCAGTACTGTTTATTAGCAGTACCATGATACTGTCCATAAACGAAAAGCAGAAAGAGTTTGCTGTGATGAGGGCCATAGGTATATCCCAGCGTTCTATAATGAAAATCGTGCTATACGAATCCATTATCCTTTCCTTGCTTGGCGCCGTTTTTGGAATACTATTGAGCAACCTGGGACAGAAGTTGCTGAATATGGCTGCTTACAGTTTTTTCGAGGCAGGGCAGATATCTGTTGTTAGCCCGTTGCTGCAGTTAGGCGGTATCGGAATTGCGCTGGCTGCGGGTATATTTTCCGGACTGATACCCGTGGTTATGACAAGACGCATAGACATCGTGGGTGTGCTGGGATGAGCGCCAGACCATGTATCACTTTATTATATACGTGTTTGCGCTTACTGGAACGTTCTCTTTATAAACCGTGACATTAACCCGTTTGTCCTGCAGTGGGGGATAGATGTGATGCTTGTAGGTAAATATTCTCCCTGCGCCCAGAAATATATTCTCATCATAGCGTTTGCCATCCACTATTACGCTTATAGTATAATTGGAATTTTCGGGATCGATATTAGTTATATCAAATATGACTATGTACTCTTCTCCCTGCTTGAAGAGCACAGAACGCTGGGGCTGGCTCATGTCTGCTCTGGATGAGAGCAGATGACCTGCATAGATGATGAGAACTGCGCAGAGCAATAATAAAGAAATATATATCAGCTTATTTTTTTTCATCTTTAATTTTCCTTCTCATGAATGTATATAAAATCAATGAAGACGCAAAAGGTAACATGACACCTGCAGGGAACTCGGGGATGGCCGTTATATCAACATAAAAACTATCATCAGCAATCACGTTTGTATTCGAAGTGTCGTATGCATCAGGAGGACTGATGAACGCGTTAAACACCTGGGCATGCCATGTACCGGCAGCGTCCGACCCACTTGCAAAAGTATAGGAACTGCTCAGATTTCCTGACGAATCTGCATTTATTGCATCAGTGGACCTTTTTGTATTATTACCATCGTAATAGGCAACCTTATAGCTGTAATTTGCCCCAAAACCCGTGCCGAACATATAAACGGTTTGCTGTCCTGCAATGAAATTATTATTAACATAACTATGAGCCGAATTGTTGTACGATTCCCATGATGCTGGGTTAACCCTGACGGTCCAGTTCTTATAGTCTGTGCCGTTATTATTTGTCACCGAAACATTAACGTAGTGCCTTCCTGGCTCTATAAACTGCTTTGTAAAATTATCAAAGTTTTGGCTCTGGCCAGCATTATCATATGTCCAATTGTGAGTAGTAATGGTCTGGTTAGCCGTAACATTGAATTTTACTGATGTGAAGACTGGTACATTAAAAAAAAGCGTCTGGTTATTAGTGTTGTTGTTGCCCCAGGAAGTGATGTTGGGCGGCGTAATGTCAGTCACAGTAGTTGTAGTATTGATGTATCCGGACTGACTCGAATTGCTGGCTGTGGATGTGACATTAACACGGAATGTACCGGAGGAGGGGTTGGTTACATTAAGAGTGAATACCTTGCTCGCTCCTGCATCCAGCGTGACCGAGGTGATATTCGTACCTGCTGTTGCTGCATTGTCTGGATTTGAAACTGTAATATTATAAGTATCCGAGGCAGTGCCGTTGTTGGTGAGGTTAAGGTAATAGGTCGAGTTTGTTCCTGCAAATGTCGTGTTGGATAAAGCTGAAATATTTGTCAGATTAACTCCTCCGCTAATTTGAGTCTCGTTTACAGTAATATTTGAGATATAGCTATTGAAATATAATCTCACAGTTCCCGCTGTAGGCGTAGTGGTGTTTATTCGGAACATCAACCTGTTTCCTTTAGGTATAGTGTACGCAGAATGGTTTATTTGGTAACCGTAAGTTGTCTGGGCTGCTCCTCCGGTCGCCGTGAAGTTCCTTATCCCAATAACTGTTTTTACACCGGTTACAGGATTATAATCGATCAACGATACGTTTAACCTGTTGTTTGTTGCTCTCGCCCACCAGCTTATATTGAAAGTGGAGTTTGCTGAAATCCTTGTATCCGTGGTGTAATTAAAGGGCAGGTAAAACCTGAAAAGCTCATACTCGGTAGTTGTAGAAGTGGTCGTGAAGCGTATATTTGCGTTTGTGCCCATCGTTCCGTTTTTCAATAAATTGACATAAGGTCTTGTCGAAAGCATGACTGTCGTACCCGATGCGCTGTATTCCGTATTCCCATCAGCTCCCAGCGACTGTATAGTGTTGTTATTTTCCAGATAATAAATGAAACTTGTTGCAACTGCTATCACAGTGGTTGTGGTATTGATGTACCCGAACTCGGTTGGATCAGTGCCGGAGGTTGCTGTTACGTTTACACGGAATGTACCGGAGGAGGGGTTGGTTACATTAAGAGTGAATACCTTGCTCGCTCCAGCACCCAGCGTGACCGAGGTGATATTCGTAGCTGCGATTGCTGCATTGTCTGGATTTGAGGTTGTAATTGTATAAATATCCGTGGCAGTGCCGTTGTTGGTGAGGTTAAGGAAATAGGTCGAGTTTGTTCCTGCAAGTGTTGTGTTGGATAAGGCTGAGATGTTTGTGAGGTTCACTCCCGCTGCTATCACACTGGTTGTGGTATTGATGTATCCGAACTGACTCGAATTGAGTGCTGTGGCTGTTACATTAACACGGAATGTACCGGAGAAGGTGTTGGTTACATTAAGAGTGAATACCTTGCTTGCTCCTGCACCCAGCGTGACCGAGGTGATATTCGCGGCAAAGATTGATGCACCATTTGGATTTGAAACCGTGATATTATAAGTATCCGAGGCAGTGCCGTTGTTGGTGAGGTTAAGGTAATAGGTCGAATTTGTTCCTGCAAGTGTTGTATTGGTTAAGGCTGAGATGCTTGTCAGGTTCACACCCCCCCCAATTTGAGATATGGTTACATTAATCGAACTATCAGTATTAGATGTTATAGAACCCGAAAAAAAACGCCTACTATCGGAGACAGATGAATTCATCCATACCCTCACTGCTAATTTTTTACCTGCTGGAATAATACCAAATTGACTGTTGAACGATAGTGGATATGACCTCTGTTGATTAGATGTGGTTGTTGCTGTGGTTGAATTAAATAATCCAACAAAATTATTTGCTGGTCCAGTCGGGTCATAATATCCTACTTCGTACTTTCCACCCACCCTCCTGCCATTAGTTGCGTCAGACATGGAAATTGAACCATTAATCCCCGTAACATTTACAGAAGTTGTAAAAGCCGTATTATTTATAAAGTGTGCAAAATCAGTTGTCCCTATTGAAGGAGAGGCCAACGAAATCCTTGTGCTGGCTCCAATTGGTGTATCTTCTGGAAGTTGTCCTACGTCCTGCGGAGCAGAATTACTACCGCATGAAAAATTAGTACTATATGAACCACCAGTGGTGCTTAGGACTGTACCAGTATCACAACTCAGTATATAATGATGTGGTGTTGCAACCCCGAAAGGTGAGAGAGAAGTCGCGCTGGCGCTTAGGGTTTTGTTCGCTATATCTACTGTCGTTGGCAGGGCATCCCATGATACGCCGTTCCAGTGATAAATTGTAAGGTCATTTTCATTCCCTCCATTTAGCTCTGAGTCGCTGTAGCGTATGGTAACATTAGCAGAAGAGAACGAGATGTTGCGTGCGCCAATTTCCAGATATTTCACAATCCTGCCAGGCAGGGGAACGGAAACAGGATTATTCTTACCAAAGTCATCCAGTATAACCTCGCCCCTGCTTGCCGTATTTATCTTCAGTTTAACTGCCACATTCTTGCTGGCAATGGCATCAACCTCAAGTTCTCCCTTATCCGGGATATCTGCTACTGATAGACTGCTGGTCTTTCCCGTTTTTTTCTGTTGTTTGGTCTCATCGTAGGTTTTTACGTCGCTTATGACAGGCGTACTCTTGCTATCGCGAATCTCTATTGTTTCACTTGCCTTAGGGCTCGCTCCAAAGATTGACTTGATTATTGCATCAGTTTTGGCAACCAACTTATTCAATGTTAAACTAAGCTTCTCCAATGTAGTTGTGCCAGTTGCAGCAGTGGTAGCGTTGCTTTCGTTTTTATAAAATTCAAGGGCAGCAGCGCCCTGAATAAAAATGATGAATGCAAGCAAAGCTAACAACAAAAAATACGATATGCTTCTCACACTTTTATACTTCATATCCCCTTTTATAGTTAAAGGTGTCAATCATATATACTCCTCCATTTATAGATATTGTCGGAAAAAGTAGTACAAAGTACTTAACGTTTTAACATTGTCCTCATCCAATTATCATCGCTACCTTTGTAAATACCATACTTATGAATATGATAAACAATACTGCAGAAAGCCTGCCGAACCTGAGCCTCAATCTTCCTATTATATTAAAGCTTTTCTCCATCATATCAAGCCAACATTAAGCCTGCTATCAGCGAAATTTTTGCTGTAGTACTGCTCAGAATTAATGCCCATGGTAGAGCCCATGGTTGAGCCCATTGAAGAGCCCATCAGAGAAGTTGAGAAGCTCGCAAAGCTCACAAAGCTGCTCCACACCTGGGGAGGATATGCAGGCATACTCAGCGCTTTCTCATAATAGCCATTCTCAGATTCGCTTTTAACCAGAAATGTTATTCTTTCCCCGGGCTTTGGAACTTCAGGATAAACGTAACTATATTTCCTGCTTGAAGAGGGGGAGAGCAACGCTTTGCCCTGCATTAAAAGTCTGCCGTTTGCATAGAATTCGTAGCTTATGGTATTCTCCTGCAGAGAAGGATTATTCATATTAAAGCATATAAACAAAGGCACGTCTTCTCTGGGCACCTCTGGCAAAACCGTGATAGAGACGGGCTCTAATTTATCGCTCAGGCTGAGCGAAATGCCTGTAAGGAACAGCAGGCTTATTAAAGCTATTATGATATTGCGGTTAGATTTTATTTTATTTTTCATAGGATGGTTTTGAGGCGCAGATGCGTGATTTCTTTTCTCATTATTATCACTATGATTATTATTAGCATTGATTAAATATTTATATAGACATTAAGGTACCCAGGATTTAATAAAGCTTCGCATATTTCGGAGGCTGTAAAAAAGTTTGGTGTTGGAACAATGAGAAATGAATACGGATGACACGGATAAACTGAAACCTCAGTTTACACGGATTTTTCGTTATCCGTGAGCATCCGTGATATCTGTGCAATCTGTGTTCTGGCTCGATTCATCTTTAGTCTGCAAAACCTTCCAAACGACTTCAACACCAAGAGATTTTACACATCGCATAGTTACAAATTTTCAGAGTCTGACTTTCCTGAGAGACAATATCCTGAGCCTTTATTGTCAGCAATACAATTTTATAACAGCATCTCCAATAAACAACGCATGTCCTCAGCAAAGCTTCCTGCGCTCTTCATTATATCTATTTTTGCAGGCATAGCGCTCTCGCAGTACGTCTTCGTTTACTCCAATATAAGCTATGGAATCGTGCTATCTTTACTGATAACCCTGGCTATTTACATAACAATATCAATTATAAAAATGTCTGCCCAGCTCACAAGAACTGCAGAATCCCTTGCCTTAATACCCCTCTATGTGCTCTTCACTTCCTCGCTGCCGTGGTTCTTTGTGGAACAGAGATTTCTCCTGCCCATGGTGTATTCCCTGATTTTCGGCCTCTGCTTCTGGCATATGTACGAGCATGATATAGAATTTAAAGAGGTTGGTATAGTAAAACATGATATACTCAGGATAGCTCTTATTGGAATAGCGCTCGCAATCCCTACGGGCATTATCGAGTACCTCATACTGCGCCCGGCGCCAGCTTTCCCTGCTTTTGAGTTAAAATACTTAGCCCAGGACATAATATACATGACCTTCTTTGTCGCTTTAGGAGAGGAGCTCTTATTCAGGGGGATAATAATGAACGAACTCGGGCGGATGTTTAACCCTAAGATAGCATTGATTGCTCAGGCAATTCTCTTTGGCATGATGCACATGACCTGGCGCTCGGTTCCTGAACTGGGCTTCACATTCTTTGCCGGGATAATCCTTGGATACCTTTACTATAAAACCGGGAGCCTTATGGGTTGTATAGCCATGCACAGCATGAACAACATAATACTTGTGGGAGTATTACCTTATTTATGATAGGTGTCAGGGTTGATATCGACACTGTAAGGGATGCCAGGATGCTGCCAACAACCTTAGAACTCCTTGAAAGTCATGGGATAAGGGCGAGTTTCTTCGTAACCACAGGACTGGATGAAACTTACCGCAATTTCAGGCATTATCTGAACCCCATGAAGTTTATGGCTGGAAATACCCTAAGGAGATATGGCTTTAGTATGTTTTCCGGTCTCCTGACCAGAAAGGATGTGCAGTCCTCTAAAGAACTTAATATGATTCTGGAGCACGGCCATGAACTTGGTCTTCATGGCTATAACCATTATGAATGGATGAACCATCTCGATAATAAAAGCAGGGAAGAGATAAGCTGCTGGATATCAAAGGGATGCGAACTGTTCGAGAAGGCTTTCGGCTATTATCCGGAATGTTTTGCAGCGCCGGGGTTCAAGACAAATGCGGTTTTTCCCGAAGTCCTTGACGGGTTCGGTTTTAGATATTCCAGCGACTTTATGGGAGTAAAACCCTTCTATCCTGACCTCTTCGGAATAAAACTAAGAACACGGCAGGTGCCTGTGAGTTTAGCTATCGGGGAACATAATGACCATGAAGCCTTAAAATTGCTTAGAGAACAAGTAGCCAGCGGCTATGCTGTCTTCTACTTTCATCCATCTTTCGAGCCATTATTTCGAAAAAGTCTTATGGAAAATGCATTGTGTTGTATTTCAGGAGCAATTCCCCTGGGAGAGCAGGTATGAGGATACTCCAGATATATGAGCTGAATCCCATTGAAAGCATAGGGGGGGTGGAAATGGCAGTATTCCAGCTCTCGAAGGAACTTGTAAAGCGCGGGCATGAGGTTACCATTCTGACAGGCGCATGTGATAAAAAAGGCTGTAGTTACAAGGATGGAGTCCGCATAATCAGTATTGATTTTCTTGGCACTATGAAATATACATATTGCTCAGGTAGCTTAACTCCTTTAAGGCAGGTTTTATTTTTAGGCTCAATTCTCGCCAGAAAACCTGAGCTTGAATATGATTATGATATATATCACGGGCATATATACACTTCAGGGCTGATTGCCAATTATCTTGCCGGAAAACACAACGGAATTGCAGTGAATACTATCCACGGCTCCTACTACCCTGTTTGGGATAAGCTAACGAACCCGATCTTGGCATTGTTCTACAGAGCAGCTGAAAAACAACTTGCAATTCTGCTGGCGAAGCGTTCTCATTTACAAATACACGTCAGCACATATTTCGCACAGCAGGTATCCGCGTGGGATGGAAAGGTTAAAGCTAAAATGATACCCAATGGTGTGGATACCAGCGTCTTTCATCCTGAAGTTACAGGCTGTCTTCATGCCTCATTGCCAGTTATTTTAACAGCGAGGCGCCTTGTAAGGAAAAACGGTATAGAATATTTAATAAAGGCTATGGAATATTTAAAAGGTCTGTGCGAACTATTTATAGTAGGAGACGGGCCTGAACGGCAGAGGCTCGAACTCCTGGCAAAAAACACGGGGAATATAAAATTCCTGGGAGCAGTCCCGCACTCGGATATGCCTTCCTATATAGCGGGCGCAGATATTGCAGTTGTACCCAGCATTATCGAGGCAAGCAGCCTTTTCATGCTCGAAGCAATGGCCATGGGCAAACCTGTGGTCGCATCTTGTGTGGGCGGGCTTCCCGAGACATTGGGCGACTCGGGAGTACTCGTGCCTCCAATGCGCCCGGAACTTCTGGCAAAGGCAATAATGGAACTCCTCAATGATCCGCAAATGCGGATGAAACTTGGAGTCAAGGCACGGAGGCGTGTAGAGGAGGAATATACATGGCAGAAAATTGCCATGCAGATAGAGAAAGAATATTTGCATCTTTGGAGTGAAAAGCATGCGTAAGCTTCTCGTATGGATAGCTACTTCTATTGTTTTCACAGCAGTATTTTTCCTGAAAAGAGGTATTTCATTAGATAAGCTCTCGCCAGCCTACATTGAAAAAACAGGGGCTTACCCATATATTGTCCTCTCTATGTGTGTTATTTTGCTTTTTTTGAAAAGAGAACAAATAATTGCTTTAATGAATATTAAAACACACCTGCCCTATACAATTATTGGCATTTCTCTTTCAGCCCTATCCATGCTCATCCAGGTAGATGAACCTCCGATTCAGATTTTTGCCCTTTTACTGCTCTGGCTTGGCATATTTACAGCCTTCTTCGGAAAAGCATCATGGATACCGCTGGCACTTTTAGGCATATACGGCTTTGCACTTGTATTTCCTCCACTGGTCTTCAGATTTGGAAATTTCTATCCCATGGCAACCACAACCATTCTGGTTACCCTGCTTTCTCCTTTGATTCCCATCAGTAACCAGGGACAAACCATACATTTCCTTGATGTTTCTGGTAATACCCAGAATTATTTTATTGACGCCGGATGTTCGGGCAGCGCTTCCCTTGCCATTTTCCTCTCTCTTTTTTTTCTCATGATGCTTGATGCCCCACTGCCCTGGAAGAAAGCAGGATATATGCTGATTTTCGGTCTTGCCGGCACAACATTACAGAATATCCTGAGGTTAGTTGTACTCGTGTTCGCTGGCTACTGGCACGGCAGCGAAACTGTCTGGACTGCACATACCTATGCCGGATACATATTATTTCCTGCATGGTATGCTTTATTTGCTTATATTTACCTGAAACAGAAAGGAGCATTTAATTGAACTTGTTACATATCCAATTATTTGTAGGGATAATTTAATTAAAAAGCCTATGAAAACACACATCATTGAAGAACCTCAGCTGGACTTGAAGTTGATCATAGTATATCTCCTCCTCGCTACCGTATTCTTGACAATACCGCCTCTTGATAAAACCATTATCAGAACTATACTTGGCATACCCTTAGTCCTATTCATCCCGGGTTATGTCTTGATTGCGGCGCTTTTCCCCAAAAAGAATGACTTAGACGGCATTGAACGCATTGCCCTGAGTTTCGGTCTGAGTATCGCCATAGTGCCTCTTCTTGGATTGGGATTGAACTTTACGCCATGGGGCATACGCTTCGGGCCGATATTAGCTACTCTGATACTATTCAGCCTGTGCTTATTGATAATAGCACATTCAAGACGCCTTGAACTTCCCGGGGAAGAACGTTTTGAAATCTCTCTAAATGCGGCAATAGCATCTGTCAAAGGCGAAATCATGGGAGAAAAAAACAGGACGGACAAAATCCTGACAATCGTACTTATCCTGTCCATAATGGTCTCTTTATTTACGCTTGTGTATGTCATAGTAACCCCGAAACAGGGTGAAAAGTTCACCGAGTTCTACTTACTGGGCCCAAAGGGAAAAGCAGCTGACTACCCCGGAGAAGTAATTCCGGGGAATCCAATAAACCTGATAGTCGGAATCGTAAACCACGAATATTCGGATATGAATTACACATTGAAGGTACAGATAAAAAATAACACGTTCCTTGAACGTAAGATACTACTCCCACACAATGAAACCTGGGAAAAGCCGGTCAGTTTTACAATAAACAACACAGGTAGCAACCTGAAATTGGAGTTCCTCCTGTACAGGGAAGGGAACGTGACGCCCTACAGGGAGACACATCTCTGGGTAAATTCCTCAATTGAAGAAATCAAAACAAACCTGACCGGAGGCCAGGATATTTGAAAATAAAACCTGCAATCATGCTGCCGCTATTAGCCATATTCATAGCTGAAGCCCTCCTCTTTTTTAAATCTTACAGATATGGCATCGGGATTCATATCATAACCCTTCTTGCACTTTCCCTCACAGCCTACAACACCAAGGACACAGAGCTCTCCAATATGCTACAGGCACTGGCTCTTCTTCCGCTTTTTCGGATTCTGAATACCACCATGCCCATTTTTTTCAGCAAGACCATCTACATTTTTCCTATGGTATATGGTCCCATATTCATCTCCTTGTATTATGTTGCGAGAAATCAAAATTTCACAAAACATGAACTCGGAATTTATTTTGGAAAACCGCAAATATACATTCCTGCATCCATCGCGCTGGGATTGCTGCTTGGCAAAATAGAATACAATACCATAATCGTGGAGAGCCTGGTGCCTGTGGCTACGTTGCAGAACATCCTGATTTTCACTTTTATAATGATAATCTTCACAGGTCTTCCCGAAGAACTACTGTTCCGAAGCATCGTCCAGACCCGGCTTGAGCAATCAATTGGAAGTATTGGAGGTTTGGTAATCGCAAGCCTTTTGTTCGGGGCAATGCACTCAGGATATGGGAATATATATGAAATAATGTTCACTACTTCGGCAGGTTTCCTGTTAGGTTACATCTTCCAGAGAACAAGAAACCTTCCATTTATAGCCCTGACCCATGGAATGATCAATGTCTTTCTATTCGGGCTTATACCTCTTGGAGTAATATGACAGGAAATACATTCAAAAGTGATGTAATATGCTTGCAATAAGAAACCTGGCAAGAAACAAACTCAGGACAACCCTCACCATCATGGGAGTTGCACTTTCGGTCATCTCTATAATTCTTCTTGCTTCCATAGGCAACGGGCTTCTTACCACAGGGGGCAAAATCCTGGAGCAAAGCAGCATTCACCTGTGGGTAACAGGGACAGCTTCCGACCTCCAATCCCAATACATGGGAACGGCAGAGTCCAGGATAACAGATTCGCATAAATTTGCTGTAGAAATTAAGAAAAACAAGGTAATTGACATGGCAACACCTATGCTTACGGAAATGGTATATGCCTCCAAAAATAATTCTGAGCCGAAGGCGGTTTTCGCGCTAGGGTTAGAAGGTTCACAAGGGTCGATGGTGAACATCATCCAAGGCAGGGATTTAACCAGTGATGTGCATTATAATAAAGGCAGGTATGACGGCAAATGGAGAAATGAGGTGCTAATAGACAGCAGAACCGCCAGTCTTCTTAACGTTAAAGTCGGGGATACCATTCACATAGGTAAAACGGTAACCGAGGCAAAGGCACAGAATTTCACAATAATCGGTTTAACAAATTCTCTTTCCAAGTTCAGCTCCAATCCAATGGTCATTATGTACCTGTCCGAATTGCAGGACATAACCGGAAATCAATATTACGACAGCGTGACCTTGATAATCATCCGCCTCGAAAACCCGGCCATGGCAGCAGATATCCAGAAAGAATTACAGCAAAAATACCCCCAATATACTGTCAGCACGAACCAGGAATACCTGAAAAAGGCGTTAAAGGAAAACAGCTTGCCTTTAGCCAGCGCAGGTTCTATCGTAGTTCTTGCAGTGATTATGGGAACAATGCTGGCTATAAACACTATGCTCCTCAGCCTCAACGAGAAAAAGAAAGAGATAGCTATCCTCAGCGTGATGGGTTTAAGCCGCTGGTCAATATTCAAAAGCATAGGAACTGAAGGACTCCTGGCAAGCCTTGCAGGCGGTGCATTGGGCGCACTCATAAGCCTGCCCCTGACTCAGATATTAAATACTGTAATTTATGCTTACATAGGATTCAACGGATTGGTAATATTGCAACCGGAATACCTTTATATGGGGCTTGTCATCGCCCTGATAATAGGGATACTGACCATCTTTTTTGCTGCAATGCATATAAGCCGCATGAATACTGCAGAATTACTAAAAGGAGTATAATGTCAATCTGTGCTGGCTTTGCCCAGGAAAAACGCCGGCTTGCGGGCGGTTTATTGCCTTTTGTTATCATGAACTGCCTTCCAGTACAAGAGAAAAATTGTCTTAATGTGTTAACGGTTCAGCGGGCTCTGCGATTACAATAGCTTTTTATATAGGTTAGGTTATAGCATCGTTTCAAGGGATTTTTAAATATATTTGGTCTCTCTATTAAAGCCCCTTCAGGAAAATACACATGAAAAACATAACGGTGATTCTTCCTGCTTATAACGAGGAAGTGACTATTGGCAGCATGGTACTCGGCGCAAAACAGCATGCTGATAGAGTAGTAGTCATTGATGACGGAAGCACAGATAGGACTTTTGAATTTGCCAGGCTTGCTGGCGCTGAGGTCATTCGCCACGTTGGGAACAAAGGCGCAGAACTAACTGGTTTTGGGATTAAATCCGAGAATGGCATGAATGTCATAGTTACTAATACAGATGCCAGTGCTCTTGATCGAAGAAATAAGAAGGTGGGAATATTACAATAATTGCAGCCATGCCTGCATTCAACGAGGAAAAATATATCGCAAAAACAATCATCGGCTGCAGGAAATACGTGGATAAAGTAATCGTCGTGGACGATGGCAGTACGGATGCTACACAAGAAATCGCCAAAGCCCTGGGCGCTGTTGTAATAAAACATGAGACGAACATGGGATATGGCGCAGCGCTGCAGACAATCTTTAAGACCGCCCGGGAGATGAAGGCTGATGCAATGGTTATTATCGACTCAGACGGGCAGCATAATCCCGGAGAGATACCAAAATTATTAGAACCGTTAAATAACGGTACCGACCTGGTGATAGGATCAAGATTCATTAAAGGACATGGGAAGAATGTCCCGGCTTACAGAAAAGTAGGGATGAAAGTGCTTGATACCGCCACTAATATAGCTGGCGGAATTCAGGTTTCAGACAGCCAGAGTGGATTCAGGGCTTACGGAAAAAAGGCGATCGAGAAGATAAGGATAAACGATACTGATATGTCGGCAGGTTCTGAAATTTTACTACAAATCAAGGAGAACAATCTGAAGTTCAAGGAGGTAGAGATACACTGCAACTATGATATAGAGGAAACTTCGAGCAAGAACCCTGTGAGTCATGGGGTTGAAGTGCTGGTACGGATTCTCAAGGAGATAGAGCTGCAAAAGCCGTTGTATTATTTTACTGTGCCTGGAGTAATTTTTATGGTTGTCGGGGTTGGCATGGGAATAGATTTCCTGCAAATTAAAATGTCCGGCGGGCAACTGCCTTTTGGACCGACGTTGTTCATGATCATGGTGACATTGATAGGGACCTTCGCGACATTTACCGGGTTTATATTGCATTCAATGTCCAGGTTGTTTTTGGATTTCAGAAAAAAAGAAATTTAGATGATATGTCGTCAAAAGTTATGAGATAAAATGAATTTCGCAATTATTCTTGGCACCAGACCTGAGATAATTAAAATGTCTCCTGTGATACGGGAATGCGAGCGAAAACATATTGAGCATTTTATCCTGCATACGGGGCAGCATTATTCTTACAATATGGACATGGTGTTTTTCGAGCAGTTGGGGCTGCCTGATGCAAAATACAATCTGGATGTCGGCTCGGGAGCGCACGGTGAACAGACAGGAAAGATGCTTGAAGGTATCGAAAAGGTGTTGATGATGGAAAAACCTGATGCTGTGCTGGTGCAGGGCGATACGAACACCGTGCTGGCAGGGGCGCTTGCTGCTGTTAAGCTCGGGATCAAGGTAGGTCATGTGGAGGCAGGCTTGCGGAGCTATGACAGGCGGATGCCAGAGGAGATTAACAGGGTACTGGCAGACCACTCTTCCGATTACCTTTTCGCGCCTACAGAAAAATCAAAAAATATATTGCTGCATGAAGGCATTCCTGAGAGCAGGATATTCGTTACCGGGAATACGATTGTGGATGCAGTCCATCAAAATTTAAAAATCGCAAAAGAGAAAAACACATTGAATGAGCTGGATATCAAGCAGGATTATTTCCTTGTCACGGCGCACAGGCAGGAGAACGTGGATGACCCTGTAAGGTTTACCGGGATTATTGCGGGTCTTGAGAGGCTCAGCCAGGAATTTAACATTCCTGTGATATATCCCATCCATCCACGCTCAAGAAAAAGGATACAGGAGTTCGGGATAAAGATAAACGGAAGCATCATATTGATAGATCCTGTTGATTTTCTTGATTTCTTGCAGCTTGAGAGCAATGCGCGCCTTGTTTTAACTGATTCAGGGGGCGTGCAGGAGGAGACCTGCATCCTGGGCGTACCCTGCGTGACCCTGCGGGACAATACCGAGAGACCTGAGACTATTGAGGTAGGGTCGAATGTGCTTGCGGGGACGGAGCCTGGGAATATAGTAGAGTGCGCGAGAGACATGCTTGAGAGGGGTAATAAATGGAATAACCCGTTCGGGGATGGGAAGGCGGCAGAGAGGATTGGAAGGGTGATTAAGTCAGGTGGGATGGGGGATGAGCGGAAAGTTATTCAATATAATGGTATGCGCATAAGGAGAGATTGACAGTTGTAGAAAATGGTGGATTATATAATTATGAAAAATATCCTGCCCAGTAGAGAAGATTTATTGAAAGGATTTGATAAGATGAGATTAAAAAAAATCTCAGTTATAATTCCAGTAAAAAACGAAGAAAAAAAAATTAATAGATGCCTTGAAGCTATTTTTAGCCAGACAGTTAAACCGCATGAAGTGATAGTAGTTGACGGACATTCATCAGATAAAACGGTGGAGAACGCAAAAAAATTTTCATTAAAAGTGTTCTATGAGATTTACCACACAAGGGCTGGTGCATGTCAAATTGGTGTTGAGAATGCGAACGGGGAATTCGTTGCGTTTACAGATGCTGATTGCATACCACAGAAGGACTGGCTTGAGAACCTCATAAAAGAATTCAATCCTGGTATAGCAGGTGTTGGTGGAAGTATAAAAAACATAGGCGAAAACCTATGGGAGAAGTCAATCAATCTCGCGATGGAGACCTTTCTTGGTAGTGCTAACTCAATACAGGGTAGATTCTTCAAAGATAAGAGGTATGTGAACAGCATAAGTGGATGTAATAGTATGTATCGAAGGGAAGACCTATTGAAGGTCGGTGGGTTTGATATAAATTTATCTACAGCTGAAGATACAGAAATAAATAATAAGCTTTCAACTTTAGGTAAATTGCTCTACACACCACATGCAATCATATCACATAACCACCAGAGAGGTTTAAAAGATTTTGGAAAGAGAATGTACCAATATGGATATGGGAGAGCAAAGGGACGTTTATGGGATTTGCAAGTAATTCCTCCAATACTTGTTCTTTTTTTGCTGATATCACTAGTTTTTACACGATGGTTATTTTTAAGTATGCTTGTAATATATGCTATTATTTTAATAATAATGGGTGTGAAGTTTGTGATGCAGGAAAGAAATTTTAAATATTTTATTTCCGTCCCCATTATTTATATGTTTGAACATGGACTGTATACAATAGGGTTTTGGAAAGGGTTGCTGAGATAAGACAATGGGATTGATTTTTATGAATTTTAATATTTTAAGACAATTGGCTAATATTTCTCAAACCTGATTATATGGAAGGTAGTAAAGTGACTTGGTACAACGATTTAACATTAAAAGCACTCAAAAAAATAGCAAAAGCAACTTACATAATACCTAGGCTTTCTTTTGAAGCAAGGCTAATTGAATACCAATTCATATATTCAAATATTAGGTCTGATAAAAAACTAAGGATATTGGATGTTGGTTGCGCCGGAACAAAACTACCTATTAAACTTGCAAAAACAGGTCATGAAGTTTATGGCATTGATGCTTGTCCTTATCACAACCAAGATTTTTATTTTATTCAGAGCAGTTTAGAACATCTACCATTTGATAATGATTTTTTCGATATAGTTAGCGCTGTATCTACTATAGAGCATGTGGGTCTTGGACGTTATGGGGACCCAATCTCCCCTAATGGCGATAAAAAAGCAATGGAAGAGTTAAAAAGAATTGTTAAACCTGGTGGAAAAATTATTCTTACAATTCCTTGTGGCATAGATACAATTTGCTACTCAAGAGATCGAGTGCCTTTACATCGAGTATATAGCCCCCATTCATTAAATGAGTTATTATCTGGATTAAGAATTTTGGAACTATCATACATAGTAAAAAGGACAAATATCTGGTCTCCAGCCAGTGTAAGTGAAGCAGAAGTAATAGCTGAAAATACAAAATCCGAATTTGTAGGAATGACTTCGATTGCATTGATAAATGCACAAAAGGAAAAACAATGAAAAAAATATATTTGGATATTGCTGGGAAAAAACATTCATTGTATAATGAATTAATAAATTATCCCCCATATGGATATGAGTTTGTTACAAAAAATGAAACCTGGGAAAAGACCTCAAAATTCATATCGGAGATAGATTTTTTATATTCCTTTCAGAAAAATGTATTAGCTAAAATAATTCCAGTAAATCTTGCAAAAGCTTATTTCGATAAATTTAAAAAATTACCTAAAGACATAAATTTAACATATTCTTCCGGCCATTTAATTTTCAGGAAAGAGCCTTGGGTTGTCGATTTAGAATTTGTAACACATCTTGCAGGATATAATTACGGACATTTAAAAAGATATCAGCGAATTATCGAAAAGGTATTGAGATCTGAAAATTGTAAGAAAATAATGCCATGGACGGATGCCGGAAAAAAAACAATTTTTTTAACAATAAAGGATAAAAAAATTTTGAATAAAGTAGAAACAGTCCATCTCGCGATGCATAAAAAGAATTTTGACAAACAATTTAACAAAGATAAAATAAAACTTCTTTTTGTTGCTTCAATCAATATTCCAAAAGATTTTGATATTAAGGGTGGAAAGGAAGTATTAGAGTCGTTTTTGCGACTAAATAACAGATATGATAATCTGGAGCTGGTTATCCGTTCGTATGTTCCGAAGCACATTAAGGAGAAGTTTAAGCAAATAAAAAATATTCAGATAATCGACGAAATAATCCAATGGGAAGAACTCGAAAAGGAATTTAAATCTGCAGACATTTTTTTATTTCCCTCTCATAATACACCGGGAATGGTAATTCTAGAAGCAATGAGTTATGAATTACCAGTCATAACAACAGATGTGTGGGCTAACCCAGAAATGGTTAGTGATGGCAAAACAGGGTTTTTAATTAAAAAATCAAAAAAAATAAATTATTACATAAATAATTTTATTCCAAATTGGAGTGAGCAAAAAACCTTAGAAATTATCAAAAATGCTACCGATTCAGCGGTAGTAAATGAACTTGTTGAGAAGACTGGAATTCTGATAGAAAACGAAAGAATAAGAAGAAGAATGGGATTTCAGGGTAGGCAAGAAATTGAAATTGGGAAATTTTCAATTGATTTTAGGAACAACAAGTTAAAAGAGATTTTTGATGAAGCATTAGAATCCGATCTATCATGAAAATTTTAGTTATCTACACAAATCCTAATGTTGTTCTTAAGGATACTGGCACGAAAGCTAGACTCGTTAAATTATTTAAATTATTTTCAAATAAAAACAACTTGATTTTCTTGTCCCCTCTTACTGAACAAAATAAATCTGCTAATGTAAATATTATGAGTACGTACCAATTTAGGCAATTGTCAATATTTAAAAATTATTTGGCGGTTTTCACAGATTTTAATTTTGATTATATTATTAAAATTAGAAGAATTATTAAAAAGGAAAAAATTGATTTTATATTTATCACGTTACCGTATGGTGTGATTTCAGCAAGTTTTTTTTGCAGAAATGTTCCAATAATTTATGGTGCTGAGTTTGTTATAAGAGGGACATCACCGAAATTAGTATCGATGCATTTTATTAATACTTTTAATATATTAAAAAATAATTTCATTGGTAGTGCCATTGGTAGAATAGTTGGGTCAATATTCAGTAAATATTTAATCATATTGGAACAACTGGCTTGTAATAGGTCAAGCCATATTATTGCCATCAGCGAATCGGATAAGCAAAAACTTATAAAACATTATAATATAGAAAAAAATAAAATTACCGTAATCCCTCATTGTATGAGCTTGACCGAACTCAACAATTTTGCATTAGAAAGAGAAGAAACAATAGCGAATAATATTATTACCGTTGTATTTCACGGGTCTTATAAAGACCATCCTGTTAATTATAAAGCATTTATGCAGATTATAGATTATATTGCTCCTGAGGTTGAGAAATACAATCGTAATATTAAATTTCTATTGGCTGGCACTGATGCACCAGTGTTTGAGAGACGAAATATTAAATCTTTGGGATTTGTTGAAGATATACCAAATCTTTTGAAACACTCAGATATTGCGATTGTGCCCTTCAATGGGGGGTCGGGTATTAAAATAAAAATATTTGATTATATGGCCGCCGGATTACCTATTATTTCAACCAAAAATGGAATCGAAGGGATAAATTTACAGAATGGCAAACATGCCATTATCATCGATACAGTTAATCAAAAGTTTATAGATGCTATTCTGGATTTAGCAAGAGACAATAATAAGAGGGATATAATCGGTAGAAATGCATTAGATTTAGTTAGAACAAGGTACAGTGAAGAATGTGTCCAGGCTGAAATCAACAAGATGTTGGTCAAGTTAAAAGGAAATTAAAAGAGAGAATAATGAAAAAAAAAATTCTAATTGTGATGGTTCATTCATTATATCCAATTTCACATGGAGGCATCCTTCGAGTTATCGAAGAATTAAAGTTTCTCTCACAAAATGGTTTTGAAGTACATATAATTGGTAACAGAACAAATAAAATTGGCCTTGATATAGTTGAAAAATATAGCGGTGCAAAAGCATATACGTTTTCAAAAATTACATATCTAACAGCCAGCATATTAAGCAAATTAGGTTTCTTGACATTGGGGTGGATTTATAATCCTCTTGTAAAACGGGACATTGAAAAAATTGTCGTTAAAATTCGACCAGATATTGTACAGGCTGAATTTATACATGTTGCTTTCCAAGTTTCAAGGATTTGTAAGAAATTTAATATTCCATTTATAATATCGGAACATAATGTGGAATCCATCAGATTACTTGAAGAGGGTAATGTATCGGGTAGTAATATAAAATTAATTGAACGAAATGTCTGTAATTTTGCAAATTTCATCAGTACAGTTTCTGACAAAGATAAAGAAGAATTAAGAAAAATTGGTGTAATAAGTCCGATAAAGGTAATTCCAAATGGAATAGATTATGGTAGATATCAGATTACAAATGAGGACAAAGAGAGATTAAGAAAAAAATACGGAATAAAAAAAGAAGATATTGTTCTCATTTTTCATGGAACTCTTTCGTATCTCCCAAATCTAATTGCAAACAAATTATCCAAGGAATTTATTTTTCCAAACCTAAATAAAATTCAGAAAAACCTCAAGTTATTATTAATCGGACCGGGACGTTCTTTAAATATTGGTAGTAAAATTATTGAATTACCTGAAATACCCTTCGGGGAATTACCAATACACCTAAGTATGGGAGATATTGGTATCGTACCTCTCATAGCGGGATCAGGGACAAGACTTAAAATAATAGAATATTTGGCATTAGGTATTCCAACAGTATCTACAAAAGTTGGAGCCGAAGGATTGCCAATAAGCGATGGTGAAAATATCATTATCGCCAAAGATGCTAAAGATGATTTCATAGAAAAAACATACAAATTGATCAATGATAGCCAATTGCGTAAAAGATTGAATGAAAATGGAAAAAAATTAGCAAAAGAAAAACTGGATTGGAATGTTGTTTTGAAGGGATATTTGGAAATTTATAAGGAATTAGAACAGATAGATAATATTTCTAGAGACTAAAAAAATTATGCAAAATCCCTTACAAATGAACGATTGGAAAATTGAAAAGTTTCTCAAAGTAATATTATCTATCCAACTTGCAATGTGGGGTACTATTGGTTTAGATTCAATTGGTTTGCCATTCCCAATCCTAAGACAAATCGTTGGCTTCATCTATCTTACATTCTTACCAGGAATTCTAATTCTACGGGTTCTAAAATTACATAAACTCGGAAATATTGAGACACTATTATATACTGTTGGATTAAGCATTTCGACTTTATTTATAGTTGGTTCCTCAATTAATTGGATATATCCTTTTTTCGGCATAGATAAACCAATTTCTACTATACCTTTGATATTCACAATAAGTGTGATTATCTCAGTATTCTGCATATTAAGCTATCTGAGAGATAAAGACTTCTTCAGTCCCAGTTTTATAAATATTAAAGAAGTTTTCTCACTTCCAGTATTATTTTTAATTCTGATTCCTTTCCTAGCAGTATTTGGTACCTATTTCGTCAATTTCCATCAAAATAACATTCTTTTATTGCTAATGATTGCTATAATTTCTGCAATTGGCCTTTTAATCGGATATGATACCTTCATTCCAAAGAAGTTATATCCTCTGACTGTTTTTGTAATCGGAATATCTCTTTTATTTCATGGATCTCTAATCTCGAAGTATATATGGGGATGGGATATTCAAACCGAATATTATTTTTCTAATATTGTTTTAACTAAATCAATATGGGATTCGACAATCCCCTCCAGTGTAAATGGCATGCTTTCTATTATTATGATTGCGCCAATTTTCTCTGCTATATCAAGTATGAATCTTATTTGGATATTTAAAATATTTTATCCCTTTATTTTTTCTTTAGTACCGGTTGGTTTATACCGGGTATTTCAAAAACAGACTAATGATAAAATTGCATTTTTGGGGTGTTTTTTCTTCATGTCATTATTTGTATTCTACATGGAGATGTTAGCACTTGCAAGACAGCAAATTGCAGAATTTTTCCTTGTCCTATTGATACTTTTAATGATTGATAAGAATATGAACAAATTAAAAAAATCAATATTAGCTATCATATTTTCCTTCTCGCTGTATGTATCACATTATGGACTATCGTATATCTATTTTGCTTTACTCATTGGGGTTTGGTTTCTGCTTTACTTAAATATTCATTATAGGCATAAGAAAATAATAAACTCAATCACATTTAATTTTGTTTTGTTGAATTTCGCATTTCTTATTACATGGTATATGTACACCTCAAGCTCTTCTTCATTCTATACCATTGTAACATTACTCGACAAAATTACAGGTAGCATCTCCGAAGATTTTTTAAACCCTAAATATGTACAAGGAGCATCTCTAATATTATTAAAAACTCCTTCACTATTACATGAATTAGGTAAATATGTTCATTTAATAGCCCAATTATTTATTTCGGTTGGAATTCTTAGCTTATTTTTCAAAAATGGAAAAATGAAATTTGAAACCAAATATGTTATGTTTTGTGTATTAAATTTTATAATGTTACTCGCTGGTGTAACAATTCCATATTTTGCGGGTACACTAAATACATCAAGGCTATACCACATAGCACTTATCTTTTTGGCACCATTCGGAGTGATTGGTGGAATTATCTTTTTTAAGGCGATTAGCAAAATATTTAAGAAATCCTGTACAGATAGAAATTCCCTAAAAATAATTTCTATATTTATTATAATATTTTTATTGTTTAATTCAGGTTTTATTTATGAGGTTGCAAAAGATACTCCTATGTCAATTGCGTTGAATAGCACAATCGATGGTCCTCGATTTAACGAACAAGAAGTTTTTGGCGCTACCTGGTTATATAATACAAAAAATGATAATCATGTGTATGCTGATTTTTATAGACAAGTTTTATTAAGAAGATTCTCTGGGGAATGGAGAATTTTACCAGATGACTTCAAAATTGAAGCGAAATCTTATATGTACTTTGGGACGTTAAATATAAAAGAAAATATTATTGCTAAATACGGAAAAAGTGTGAAAATGGATTTCACTTCTGATTATCTAAATAATACAAACAAGATTTATGTCAATGGAGGAGCACAGGTATATTATCGATGAATTTTTTAATGATTTTTTATGAAGTAGCCGATTTTCTATATTTTATCTATATTACAATGATATGAAAATTAGTATAATAATACCAACATATAATAGAGCAATTGTTTTAGAGAAAACACTTCCTACGTATCTTAAGCAAAAATTTGTAAATGAAATAATAATAGTAGATGATGCTAGTACAGATTCGACTGAAGAAAATATAAAGTGCCTTCAAAATAAATACCCTAATCTATTTTATATAAAACACGATGTCCAAAAAGGGGCTGCATTCGCAAAAAGGACTGGAATTACTTATTCAAAATGCGATTTAATTTTATTTGGTGAGGACGATGTTTATTTTGATGGCAATTATTCTCAACAATTAATAGAGTGTATGAAAAAGAATAACGCCGATATTATTGCTGGCCGTATTATTTATAAATCAGAAAAAGAAAGTGACGATGAATCTATAACTAGATGCGATAAAATTCATAAGCCTCTTATTGATTTTGAACGATTTGAAGGGAACTTTAGCATAAAAACGAATCAGGATACAGAAGTTCCATTTGTACATGCATGTTATTTAGCACGAAAACAAATATTTGATGTAATAATATACGATAAAAATTATGGTGGAAATGGATACCGAGAAGAGACAGACCCTCAAATCTCTGCATTAAAAAGTGGATTTAAAATAATCTTTTGTCCACATGCTATATGTTATCATCTTCCAAGACAAAAAGTAAATAAGGGGGGGCAATGGAAAATGAATCGATTGTTCTATGAGTATTGGACTATTAAAAATAATCACTATTTTTTAAAAAAATTCTATCCTTTTCTTAAAGAAAATTATAAATTAAAACAGGGACTATATTTGATGTTAATAGGGTTTTTAATAGAGAGAATCTACAAATTGATTTTAGGTATGACTAGTGCAATCACAAAGATAAGATTTTTGTAAAGTTGGTCTTAAATACAAAGTTCTCAGAACTATATCAGAACAAATTTCTCGGTTACATTTCTCCAAAATGTCAAGAATATATTTTCAAGAAATCTAACCAAGTACCACTAAAATTTCTTAATTTTCTCCATATTGGCCTCATATATGGAATAATAAATGAGAAATATATTACAAATTTAGCATTATAATATTCTCTTGGTTTATTAACGGAACAGAATTTTTTCAATAAGCTTGCTGCCTCGATTTTTTGACCGAAAATTGCATAATATTTTGATTCCCTACTTGCATAAATTGCAAGAATATTCTTTAGAAGATTTTTTTTTTCAATAGGACAAAAAACATCTATACTATCGTTATATATTAATAAAGGCGGTATCGGATGTACCCCTTGCAGATTGCTACTTAAACTTGAATCATCTCTATGAATGATAACCAGTTTTTCTCGAGATATTCCAATTTTTTCATTCAATAGAATTTTTAACCAAAGATGGGCATCTTCACCATATAAACACCTATTTTTATCAAAAAATCCTCCATATTTTTTTATTATATTTTTTTTTGCAAATGTCGTACATGGAATCATATAAGCAATAAGCCATATAGCTATTTCAGATTGTGTATTTTTAGATAATTCATATATTCCATTTTTAACGTTTTTTCGATCCCATATTTTGTTTAATTCATAATTATCTATTCCTGTATCGTAATACCCTGATGAAATCGTAGCAACACCTTTATTATTCGTTAAAAAATCTAAACCTCTTTGTAGAAATTCTGGTAACCATTCGTCATCAGCATCTAAAAAAACTACATATTCCCCTTTAGTGTGTGTTAATCCAATATTTCTAGCAGCACCAGGCCCTCTATTATCCTGTTGAATCAAGTTGATACGTGGGTCTATAAATTTTTTTACGATTTCTGGACCATTATCTGTAGAACCATCATCAACTACAATAATCTCGAAATCCTGGTATGTTTGCTTTAATATGGATCTCAATGTCCGTTCTACACAATTTCCTTTATTATATAAAGGTATGATAACAGAAACTTTAGGAGTCATTTCTTAATATACTCAGAAGTTATTTCATGAAGATGTTCGCCTGCTAACAACACTATTTTTTGAATTTCTGGAATTTTCATATGCCGATTGTGAATATGCAAAATTATCTATTATATATTTTATTGGTAATTCAAAATTCTCTTTGGTCTTATTAAAATTTTCTTTATCAGTAAAATAAACATGTATTTATAAAATTCAAATTTATTAAAATATTTGTTGAAAGCTCGTCGCCACTCTTTTGCATGAAGTTCTGAAAATTCTTTCGAACAACTCATGCCACCGAATCTGAATATTGCTATCACACTTCTATAGTATTTTCTTTTAATATCATATTTGTAAAATGCTCTTAATAGCCATTCATAATCACCAACTATTTTATAGGTATCATCGAAAAGACCACATTTTTTAAAAGTATCTGCCTTAAAAAATATCCCTTGATGGCATATTGTATCATATATGAAGAACGATTTGGATATATTTTCATGAGTTTTAACAAATGATTCATTCGTGAAAGAATCCTTTATAAGTATTGGGCCGTAAAGAAGTTCGATTTCATCATTTAGCTTAAACATTTTAACTATATTTTCTACAACATATTTATCATAAAATATATCATCAGAATTTAAAAAATATAATATATCTCCTGATGCAGCTTTTATTCCCTTGTTCATTGCCTCGTAAATACCTTTATCAGGTTCACTTAAAAAATAATGTATTTTATCTTTATATTTATTTATTATTGATACGGTATTATCACTAGAATTTCCATCGATGATTAAATATTCAATATTTTCATAAGTTTGATCCAATACGCTATTTATTGCCTGCTCGATAAATTCCTCGGCATTATAGCAGACAGTTATTACTGAGACTTTTTGATTCATTATAAAACCTAAAATAATTTATATTGCTCATTATATCCGTTTATTATTTTAAAGAATAATTAATCTTTTCTACAACTCATTTACTGTTATCATATAGATTTCTTCGAACTACCCCAGATACTCATCCACCATCCTCTCAATATCAAACCTCCTCCTCGCATCTTCCGCAGCCCTCGCCCTCAAACTCTGCCTCAACACCTCATTCTCCAGAAGCTCCACAACCCGCGCCGCCATCGCCGCAGTATACCCCCCGGCGGCGTGAGAAACCCGGTTGCGCCGTCCTGTATTTGTTTGGGAATGCCGCATAGTGATGTTGCTGCAACATGCGATGGCTTCACAGTAATGACTGACATGACAAAGAAATTCAGTTTCATAAGTTTTCAACAACATTTTTTAAAAAATCATCAATATTTTGAAATGATTTCCAATTTTTTTTAATCCACTCAATATCTTTATCCCACCATTTGAATTTTTTCAAAAACTCTATTTGCTCTTTTGTAAATCGATATCTTATTAATTTTGCCGGAACTCCTCCCACAATTGCATAATCATCAACATCTTTAGTTACAACAGAACCCGCTCCGATTATGGCTCCATCACCAATTCTAACCCCGTCCAATATGATTGAGTTCATACCTATCCAAACATCATTGCCTATTTCAATCCGTTCAAATTCATTAAATGAATCTTCGGTTGCAAATGAAATTAAGCAGCCAGAATTATTTTTTGAAAAAAATGCAGGGAAAGTGGAAACAAAATCTTTAGATGGATGCTTACCGATCCCAATCGCACAGCCAGACGCTATCGAACAAAATTTTCCAATTGTGGTATTGTTAATACTTGAAAGGATATAAGAATAATCTCCAATAATTACATTGGACAAGGAAACGTTTGAATGAATTACAGTATGATTTCCTAATATGCAATCGGGAGTTATTGAAACATTTGGTAATATTATGGAATTCGGATAGCGCAGTTTCAATTTATAAATAAGCTCATTATGGTGGGATTGAACAAATATTTTATATATTTTATAAAAAAATTTGCCCATATATTTAATTATGAATTGCAAAAAACAACACCTAGCCTGCAAAATATACATTTTCTTCTAATTCATTTTTCGAAGATTTTTGCATAATCCACTCTTTCAAAAACATCCAAAAAACCACCATCTGTAGCATTGTAAACTTTAATACCTTGTTGTTTAAGTTTTTCATTCAATAAGCGATAACTTTTAAATATTATTAATGCAGCATTTAAAACATCTTCATATTTCCAATTCTGTCTGGGACATATTTCTGGTTTTGATCTTACATTTTTATCATTATAAAAATGAGGTAAATATCCTTTTGCAAAAGGATATTTTGCCCAGTCAGAATCACATCCAATCAGATATATTTTTTCAAATCCAATGTATGCTGCAACCATAATTGTCATTATTATTACTGTTTGGGCACCTGGAACGATGCCTGTTAAATCAATATCAAATTTTGTTAGATCTTCATTAAATTGACCTGACATATCTAAGTAATAGATGTTTTTATCTTGGAATAATTTATATTTTTTTATTGTTTTTCTTGCAGAAATAGGAAAAAATAACATCTGATCAGTACATTTTGAATTTAATTTGGTTAACCAGTCAATTGCAAAAGTAGATTCTTCAAAAAGTGCTGGGTCTGCAACAACATACCCAAATGGGTTTATATCACTAAATTTTTCAGTCATGAAAAAATGACTTACAGCAAAAGTATATTCATTTTTTAATTTATCTAAATCCTGATTAGCTAACGAGGGACCATTCCCAATAATAAAACATCTCTCACCATTTTGGATATTTTCTATTTTTTTATTATCTAATAAAAATGAATAATTTTTGTTTAAATGACTACTGCGATAAAACAAAGAAATCAAAATATCTTGAAAACCTTTCGGTAATAACCAATACTTAAGAAAATCGATAATAGTTCGTTTGAGAGTTATAGTTTTCTCCTCCATAAGTCATAAAATTCTCTCACTACCCCTTTACCCCCTTCCTTTTCTGAAATAAAAATGCATATTTTCTTCACATCATCAACCGCATTATTTGGACAAAAGGAAACTCCTACCATTTTTAGAACGGGTATATCATTGACATCATCCCCTATATAAGCTATTTCAGAATAAACTAATCCATATTTATCTTTTAATTCTTCAAGCACAGTCAATTTGTTTTCAACCCCCTGAAATAGTTCATCAACGTTAAGCTTCTTGGCTCTCCTCTCTACGATTTTTGTATTTTCTTTCGTAACAAAAGCTACCTTAATACCACGTTCTCTTAACAATTGTATTCCCATCCCATCTCGTGTATTGAATTTTTTAAGCTCTTCTCCACTTTCAGAATAATACATACCACCATCGGTCATAACGCCATCTACATCCAGCATGAGAAGCTTGATCTTTTCAAGCTGTTCTTTCAAACTATGCCCCGGCTTTTGTCGTTCGGTCAATAATTTTTCAATAATTGTCCAATCAGAAGGTTCATCGAGTTCGTAATAAGTCTCCTCAGGCATTTTGTAATAAGCTATATTTCCAGAGATTCTGCATTTTGTCATCTCTAAATTATGTTTTGATGTTATGTAAAATGCGCCGTTTTCTACAAAGTATCCCTTAAAGTCCTGTCGTCTTGGTCTTTGCGTAGGATTGTAATTCAAGGCTGTCACAAATCCATTGGTAAGTTCACGCCAGATAAACCTTTTCTGCTCTACCACTGATAAAAGCGAATCTGCTTTCTTCTGCTCGTAAATTTCAATACCTTGTGTCAGGTCATCGGATTTCAGCAACGGGGAAGTCGCCTGTATAAGAATAATATTTTCAAAATCGTATTTTCTTGAAAATTCAAGAACGACCGACTCTGTACTTGCCGTATCGATTGCCGTTCCAGGACTTCTTCCTATTACTTCAAACCTCACATTTTCAATCTTCTTAGCTACGTTCTTTATCTCATCAGAATCTGTTGAAAGATATACCCTGTCTATTTTACTGCAATTAAGGGCAGCTTCGATTGTCCAGAAAATCAACGGCTTGCCTGCAATATGCTTTATATTTTTCAAAGGTATGCTTTTACTGCCACCACGTGCAGGTATTAGAGCAACGTACTTATTATCCATGATTACAGATTCTCTTTAACTTTTTTCGTTGAGCTTCCTCTAAATCCAGAATTTCTTTCTTTTTATAAGTCAAAGCTTTTGAAACATTCCTTAAATCCCGTGCAAGCCTGCGCATCCCATCAGGTTCCAGGCTGGCTGCATGGTCTGTTCCTTTCCATGTTCTATCTAATGTAAAATGTCGCTCGAAGTATTGCGTTCCATATGCAAGCGCAGCTACATCTGTTGCAATACCGAGATGGTGACCTGAAAAGCCAATAGCTTTTACCTTATTTTCAAATTTATTTTTCAACCTTAAAATTTCCTTAAGGCAAATATCTTCAAAAGGCACAGGATAACCTGAAGTGCAGCTATATAATACTATATCTTTAACTCGATTACGTTCTTCAAAAAATTTTACGATTTTTTCTTCTTCAGCATGAGTGGTCATTCCAAGTGATAAATGAATCTCTCCTTCATACTCCCTGCATAGGAAATCGAGCATATCAAAATTGAGATTACATGCAGAAGGTATTTTTATCATTTCAGGTTCAAGCGATGCAATCTCCTTTGCTGAAGTCATATCCCACACAGAACTCGAATAAACAACGCTCCATTCTTCACACCATTTCTTAAGCTGCCTATGCTGTTCGCAGTTGAATTCAAGAAATTCCCTGTGTTCACCATACGTCTTTCCATAGGAATGATATGGCTCCGGATGAGGGGCATTATATTCTTCGGGTGTGAGCAATTCTTTTGGATTTCTCTTCTGGAATTTTACTATGTCAACATGGCAGAATTGCGCTGCGATTTTGATCATTTCGTGTGCTATTTGCATGTCGCCTTTATGGTTGCAGCCGATTTCGGCGATGATTTTAACATTTGTTATTGCCATTTTATCACCCTTTTATACGAATTAGCGTATCGATAATGTAACATACTGGCCAAGAAGCATACATTCTTGTGCAGGCTCTTTTCAGAACCTGTAGATATAAGTAAGGCTATGATATTTATCGACATGAATGTCCTCTTACAATGAGTACGCGTATCCAAATTCCTTCAGTTCCATTTTCCATGCTCATTGCATCTTTCCAATCTACTTGGGTCTGTAATATGCTCTGCAGCCCTATTCTTCCACCTGATAGCTTGAAGAGAGAACGATCCATAAACCACGAAATTCTCCCATGCCAACCTCGTTGACTTAAGTGAACATAAGAAAATGTCTTGGTACTTGGGCCATATGTAGTTAACCTTACCACCTGGCCCCCTGCTTTGTTGATAACATTAATCAAAGATTCCAACTGGAAGAACCAAAGATGCATGAAACCCTTAACATCATATTTTGTTAGCTCATAAACTGATTTGAGCGAATCGTTTGGCACTTCAAGAAAAATTAAGCCTTTTTCTGTCAGCAAAGAAAGCAAGTCGGTCAAAAACCGAACGGGATCGGGGATATGCTCTAAGATATGTGAAGCCATTATCAGATCAAATTTGTATTTTTTTATTGATTTTGAATCAAACATTTGGTTATACAGACATGCATTTGACCCAATCCTTTCTTTGGCCAGTGTGTACATTACCTTGTCAGGCTCAAACCCAAAGAGGTTATTTGATTGATTAGCGAACATTCCGAGCAATATTCCAGGTCCAAAACCAATGTCTAGAATGTAGGGATTCCTGAAATTCAAATCGAATTGACTTAAGATAAATACTCGTTGAGATTCCGCGCGTTGTTTCATATTATCCAAGTACATTTGAGATGGAGTTTCGTTTCTTATCTCACGATATTTTTTACTATAAATAGAAGACAAATATTCAGTATCAGGACAGGGGGTTGTGAACACAATCCCACAACCAATGCATTTAGCTATTTGGAGTTTTTGAAAGTCGGGATTAGAACCAATTAGCTTAGCTTGGCTACTACCACACACAATGCAAGGACTCATCAGTTTCATTTTGGCTCCTTGTATGCAACATGATAGACAGCCCAACTTTCCAACCAGCCACCATATTCATCAAGAGGTACCGCGTCGGATAGATTGGGATATGCTCCTCGGTCATTTGATCGTCTAAATGTGCTGACAAAACCCGCTTCAAGGTTGACTAAGTCCTTGAAAAGATAGACTAGAGCTTCAGGTGAAAAACGCCAGTAGTCTATTGGAACTGGATGGTATCGCCATGCAAACACTGTAACGTTCATTACTATTCCTCCTGGTTTCAAAAGTCGAATAATTTGTTTTGCAGCAGTCCACGGCTCAGTCAAATGTTCAAAAACCCATTGGCTTAAGATGAAATCAAACTGGTTAGGTTCTAATTCATGGCTTTGATCGCAAATATCAAGACATAAAGTTGGAACGTTGTCGTTGTTCTCTAAATCAATATTAATATATTCAAAATTTGAAAATATACTTTTAGCATTGCCAGAAATCGATCCACCAATTTCAGCCATTCGCCCTGATAGTACTCCCTTATCTTGCAGATGTTTCCGAGCAATATCATAAAAACTAGATACTTCACAAGCATTAGTTAGCATACAGCGATTTGATGGAAACGGTTCTGAGAAATAAGCTGGATGGGCATTAGTATCGAAAAATGCTTGTTTGGGTAGATTCCCATTCAAGAGGATACTAGCAGCTAGACGGATTCTTTTAATTGGCGCTCGGAAAGAAGTCAGAATATGCTGGACTGGTTTGGTTTGAAACATCAAGAATACTCCCATTGTAACTTCAACAATATTAAGCCTGAGCGACGTCTGCCTTCCTTCATACTACCAAAATCTCCTGTATCAGCAAGTGTAAAACTAACAGCATCTTGCCGATCGAGAGATTCTATACTCGGAATACCAAGACCTATTGCAACATTGTACGTCCCTACATTCAATAAACCCTCAGGCAATTTCACTCGGGTTGTATAGGTACCTGCTAAACGGACGCCAAATAGCTCAGGATTCGTATCTGTGTCTGCAGTAGCAAAAAGAGTATTTCCTTCGCTAGAACTTATGATACACGCCACATGTAGTCCACTAATATTTTCTCGAAGTACATAACTAATTTCGATTGTTGGTGATTCATTTACGGGAAAACTCGAAGTATTCTTTCCTAGATAATTGATAAGAGATACGGAAGTAATTTGTCCACGCTTAGCTTTTTGTATCGGAAAATTGATCTTGGCAGAATTATCATAAACTGACATCATGTATTTGGAAACTACGTGGGCAGTTTCCCCAATTTCAACAACAATACCTTTCTCAAATAATATACACGTGCGACATAAATTAGAGATAGCCCCCATGTTATGACTCACAAACAGCACCGTCCTCCCCTCCTTCGACGATACATCCTTCATCTTCCCCAGGCACTTCTTCTGGAACGCCGCATCCCCCACAGCCAGCACCTCATCCACCAGCAATATCTCAGGCTCAAGATGCGCCGCCACAGCGAACGCCAGCCGCACGTACATCCCGCTTGAGTAGCGCTTCACAGGCGTATCCAGGAACTTCTCTATCTCCGCGAACTTCACAATCTCATCGAACTTGGCGTCTATCTCGCGCTTTGTCATCCCAAGGATTGAGCCGTTAAGATAGACGTTCTCCCTCCCCGTGAGTTCGGGATGAAAGCCCGTGCCCACTTCGAGAAGGCTTGCCACGCGCCCGTGCATGGTGATCCTGCCTTCTGTGGGTTCGGTGATACGCGATAAGATCTTCAGCAAAGTGCTTTTTCCTGCGCCGTTCCTGCCGATGATGCCCACCACCTCGCCTTCCTCGACCTCGAAGGATACGTCCTTGAGCGCCCAGAAGGTGTTGTTGTCGTTGCTGTGCCTGAAGAGGTTGAGAGGGGATTTGAATGCGCCCGTTATGCTGTCCTGCAGGGTTTTGTAAGTTCTGTCCACGCCGATTTTGTATTGCTTGGACAGGTGTTCGACTTTGATCATAGGGTGGGACATTTTTTCTCTCTCCTTATTAAATAATATCAGCAAAATATCTTTCTACTCTCTTAAAATAGAACATCCCTGAAATGAATATCATTAGAATTAACAACATCGAGATGCCAAGAGATATAAAATTGATATCCATATATCCCAATATGGCATGTCTGTGTGCTTCTATTAACCCTGACATGGGATTCAAAGATAAAATCCAGCCGTATTTTCCACTGACCATGCTCGAAGGATAGATCACGGGGGTAGCAAACAGCCATAACTGTATAAAGAACGGGATGATATAACCAATATCCCTGTATTTCACGTTAAGAGCTGAAAGCCAGTAACCTATACCGGCTGCAAGCATCCATGTCATGAATAAGATGACTGGAAGTATTAGAATTGTAATTCCCGGAGTAAATTGATAATAGACCATCAGCAAACCCATAACGATAAAAGCCATTAGATAATCGACTAAGCCGAAAAGCGTCGCCGAGGTCGGGACGATCAATCGCGGGAAATAAACTTTAGAGATGAGGTTCGAGCTGGATACCATGCTCGTACCTGCAAAAGATATAGCATTTGAAAAATATATCCATAGTATTAATCCAGAGTATGAAAATATCGGGTAAGGTATACCGTCCGAGGGTATTTTTGCCATCTGACCGAAGAATAAGGTGAATACCACCATTGTGAACAATGGCTGGATAATTGCCCAACCTGCGCCAAGGATGGTCTGTTTATATCGGAGTTTGATATCCCGCCATGCCAGAAAATAGAGAAGTTCCCTGAACCTGAAAAGTTCTTTCAAGTCAACGGGAATCCAGCCTTTTCTTGGTTCGATGATATATGTTGATAACTCTTTTTTGCCTATCATTGTTTCCATAATTCGCAAATCGATTACCTATAATTTATCTTTTGTTTTAATTAGCAGTAATTGATTTAAAAGTTGTGGGAGGTTCTTTTAAGAAGGGGGGTTGCACTGGCTCCAGATGATGCGTCTCAACTATAATAATATAATGCATATGTAATCTGTGTTTATCTGTTTTCATCGGTTCGTTATTTGCGCTATTGGTTGCCCAGGATTCGTATCGGCGCCACCACAGTATAAAGATATGTTCTAGTATATTTATTATCTAATTGCATATCAAAAAAATTTAAGCGACTGCAAATTCAGACACATTAACTCTTGCAATTACGAAGTCTTCTTCGGATGGTATCGTCTCATCTTCTTTCAAAACTATTAAGTGAGACTCTATAGCTTCTTTTATATTCTTCATGGTTTCTTCGATGGTTTCGCCCTGAGAATAACAACCA
>JAPZAN010000206.1 GCA_027460605.1 Candidatus Methanoperedens sp. | reverse complement strand
TGCCAATTCGCGAGCAACTTGCTAAACAGGTATATACGGTAACATCATCCGATTTTATGGCTATATACGCTGCTAATAACCTTTTCAAAGGAATTCGGAAATATTCCAATAATGGCGGAGCCCTTTTAGGGGGTATAATTGCCAACTCCGTGAATAAGGATATTCAAAAAGATATAATTGACGATTTCAGCAAAGAAACAAAAACAAAAATAGTCGAGTATGTCCCCAGGTCTCTCACAGTTGCAAAATGTGAACTTAAGGGTAAATCAGTCCTTGAAGGTGCTCCGAAGTCCAAACAAGCTGACATATATCGAAAATTGGCAAAGAATATTATAGAGAACGGTGACAGCCATGTTCCAGCTCCTCTGGAATTTGCCGGTCTCCAGCAATGGGCAGAAAAATGGTCTAAACTTTTGCTAAAAGGAAGTAATGGAAATAATTGAGGTGAAAAATAATGTCAACTTTTGAAAGAGATATTGGAGTTTTCCAGGGAAGAGAACAACGCCTTGATGGGATCGTGCATTTTGGTGGTAATGCATCAGAACTATTAAAATGCTCAAAAGAAAAAAATATGCCGCGAAAATGCAGGACTTATTCAGGATCAGGATCATGCGCTTTTATAGCTGCCCTGCTTAATACATGCGCTTTCCCGGAAGTTAAAGTGCTTGCCCACTCTCCAGTTGGCTGCACAGCCGGTGCTATATTATTCGGACTGTTCGGTCCTATACAGCAAAGGTCAAGAGGAGTTCCGGTAACAACGACTGATATTATTACAACTGAGCTCAATGAACAGGATGTTGTTTTTGGAGGAGCCAGCAAGCTTGAAAAAGCAATTCTTGAAACGGATAAATATTTCCATCCTAAAGCGATCGCAGTAGGGATATCATGCGCTGCAGGCATCATTGGAGATGATGTAGAAGCATCTATTAAAAACGTACAATCCCAGGTAAAAGCTAATGTTTTTGCAGTTCATTGTGAAGGTTATAAAACATTGCATGTGGGAACAATGTGGGACATCATGTGGCATGAATTAATAGAACACGTGATAAAAGAGCCAAGAGAGAAGAAAAAAGATACCGTAAATCTCATCAGCGGCCCTACAATAGGTCCTATCGACGAGCAGCCCTTTATCGAATTGCTGGGGAAGCTTGGCCTAAAAGCGAACGTTATATTAAATTATAGTTCCTTGAACAGCCTTGAATATGCAACGGAATCTGCAGCGTCTGTCGCTCTTTGTTCCCAGGCATCTCATTATCTTGCAGACCAGCTTGAGAAACGATGGGGAGTTCCGTTAATTGACACGCACTATGCAGCCAGCATTGATTACACGGATGATTGGGTACGAAAAGTAGCTAAACATTTTGGAAAGGAGAAGGAAGGCGAAAAAATAATTCAAGAAGAACACGACCGAATAATGCCTGAATTCAATAAATATAAAAAAGAACTGGAGGGTAAGTCAGTATTCATAAGCGTTAATATCCCAAGAGCGCTTGGATGCGCAAGTCTTGCGATGGAACTTGGAATGAAAGTAATGGGCGTCAACGCATTCCAGTATGATCCTCCGATCAATCAAAATTCCCTTGAAAGCCTTATTAAAAAGGGCGGCGACTTCCCGCTTGTTATCTCCGGTATAGGACAGGTAACTGAAACACTGAATATGGTTCAAAAAGGCAAACCGGATATATATTTCGGAGATTTCGAACCATCTATCTGGTTTGCAAAGAATGGAGTTGTAACTCTTACGACTTTTGATTTTGCACGACCCCATATGGGATATACAGGTGCTCTTGAAACAGCACGAAGCCTGGCATATGTACTGAGAAATCCATCGTATCATAAAAAAGTGGAAGCTTATACCACGAAATATGGAAAATTCCCCTATAAGAAAGAATGGTTACAGTACCCGGATCCATACAGATTCCTCATAGATGAAGTTGATGAGGTGGTATATGGAAAAGACTTTGGAATCAATAACGAGGTGAAAGTTCATGCCTGAAGAATCTGAAATTGAAACCATCCATGCCCCTTTGACTGGATCAAATGTTTCATGCACTATTTCGCCCAGGTTTACCTGTGCTCTTGGAGGCGCTCTTGCTACGGTATGGGGTATAGTCGGCGCCATACCGATAGTTCATTCTTCTGCAGGCTGCTCTAGAAATCTGTACATGGGACAGTGCTTTGGAAGCGGCTGGCAGACATACGGTCATGCAAGAGGACTTATGACACCCTCTACAAGCCTGGTTGAAAAACACGTCATTTTTGGCGGTGAAGGACGACTTGTTCAGCAGATGAAAGCAAGTTTTGAGATAACGGACGCTGATGTTTATTTTGTT
The DNA here is from genome assembly GCA_027460605.1 of Candidatus Methanoperedens sp. Classification (GTDB taxonomy): domain Archaea; phylum Halobacteriota; class Methanosarcinia; order Methanosarcinales; family Methanoperedenaceae; genus Methanoperedens. The sequence continues at coordinate 3,258 of JAPZAN010000206.1, read as the reverse complement.
CTCAGCGGCTGTCAGGTTGCACTGATCGGAGATGATATAAGGACAATCGTTGATCAATTCAAAGAACGAAGTGACCAGACCATCATAATGGTCGAAACGCCAGGCTTTAAGGGAAATAGCTATGTCGGCTATGACATGGTTGGAAAAGCCCTGGTTGAACAATTAGTGGAGCCTCCGAACAAAAATGAAGCCGATAAGAAGGAGCTTTCGGTCAATCTCTTTGGTATCGTTCCAGCACAGGACCCATTCTGGCAGGGTAATATTAACGAACTAAAAAGACTCATGAACAGGCTTGGGGTATCAGTTCGTTGGTCAGGGGATTATGATACGGTCGATACGATAAAGAAGTCATCTAATGCGGATCTGAACATTGTGTTATCAGAGTATGTGGGCGTGCCCACAGCAGAATTATTTAAAGAAAAGTTTGGCGTCCCATGGATAAAATACAGTTTGCCCATAGGATCTGAAACGTCAAAATTCATAAGAAAAGTTGGAAAAGAGCTTGGCATAGACAGCAAACTGGTCGAGTTCGTTATTGATTCTGAAGAAGAGCAATTCCTCAAGCAATTGGATCGGATCGGACATTTATATGCGGGATTTAACCTGCAAAGAGATATCGGAGTAATTGCGGATTCAACATATGCTATTGGATTGATAAAATTCCTTGCTAATGATTTTGGGATGAATCCTACATTCGTTGCGGTCACTGATGAACCTCCAATAGAGATTCATGATACCATTAGAAAGGAGATCCTTGATCTGGACTATGATCTGAAGCCGCGAATAATCATTGAATCGGACGGCAATAAGATATGGACCGCACTGGAAGAAACACGACCTAATTTCTTATTTGCTGGATCATTCGATACGAAAGTAGCTGAAAACCTGGATATTCCAAGATTGAGCGTGTCTTACCCAATAACAGATCGTGTCATATTATCACGGGGTTACGCAGGATATAGAGGTTCCATTACCCTGATAGAGGATATGGTGACTATCCTTATGAAAGATATGCATCTGGTGATCAACAGCACTCTTGTTAAGCATGGATACAAGAAATCAACGGAGCAGTTTGCACAGGTCGCATGAAACAAGATATTTTCGGCGTGAAGAGGGGTATTCCCTCTGGTTTCTTACACGTCTCACAAATACACCCCTGCTTTAGCAGTGAGGCTCATGGAAAATCAGGCAGGATCCATCTGCCTGTTTCTCCGACCTGTAATATACAGTGTAAATTTTGCAGGCGAAGCTTCAACAAAACCGAGAACCGACCTGGGGTGACATCTGGATTATTATCACCCGGAGAAGCCCTTGAAATGCTGGGAAAAGCTCTATGCCTGTGTCCCGAAATAACAGTTGCAGGAATAGCAGGACCAGGTGATCCTCTTGCTTCTGATTATGCTCTGGAGACATTTGAAATAATAAACAAAGCGTATCCGGATATGATAAAATGCCTGAGCACCAATGGGCTTCTTCTTCCAGATAAAGCAGAAAAAATAGTAGAGGTTGGAATCAGAACCCTGACTGTCACTGTTAATGCGGTCAATCCTGAAATACTTGCTAAACTCTGCGCCGGTATAATTGTAAATAACAGGGTAATGCATGGAGTTGAAGCAGCAAAACATCTCATCAATGCACAGCTTACCGGCATTAGAAAAGTTACCAGTCTTGGGGCAGTTGTGAAGGTCAATATCGTTCTTGCAGTCGGGATAAACGACAGGCATATAGGCGAGATATCAGAAGCAGTAGCAAGAGCAGGAGCATCTATTGTAAATATAATCCCCCTGATTCCGCAAAATGAAATGATTGATCATACTGCGCCGGATTGCGATGAGTTGCAGCATGCAAGGGAAGCTGCAGAGAAATATCTTAAGGTATTCAAGCACTGCAAGCAGTGCCGCGCAGATGCAGTGGGTATCCCTGGAGTGAGTGAGTTCAGGCATATGCTTTATGGCGATGCGCCTCTGGCGTTTTCTCATGGATAAAATGGAGGATGCAGGATGAAAGTGGCAGTTGTTTCAAGTGATGGCAAGGTTATCAACCAGCATTTCGGGAAGGCTTCCCGGTTTTTGATATTCGAGGTTGATAATGGCAAAATTCGATTTATCGAAGAAAGAGCAAATAAACCGGTATGCGGTTCAGCAGAGAACGGTCACTCAGATAATGCGTTGGGCAGTGCCATCTCCCTGATCATGGACTGCAAAGCAGTTCTTTGCGCCAGGATCGGGGGCGGAGCAGAAGAGGAATTAATAAAGAGTGGAATAAGCCCAGTTGAAGCGCCTTATTTAATTGATGAGGCTTTAATAAAATATGAAAGGTGGATAAGATGAACAAGAATTTAAAAAGAAAACATGTTAAGAATGTGATTAATAAAAATGAAAGTCAAAAGAGGAGATAAAATTGGCTATAATTCCAGAATTTGAGTTAGATGTCAGAGGCGAAAAATGCCCTTACCCACTTATCAGAACCCAGCATGAGATCGAAAAGGTGCCAAAAGGCGCAGTAATCGAAGTGATAGCTAACGATCCGGAAGCCTGGCAGAATATCGATGTATGGCTGACTAATTCAGGTCATGAGTTCATCGATGTTGTGATCAAAAAAGGAGTATATCATATCTTTATCAGGAAAGCGTGATAGAGTGAAATAAAGCATTATATGAATATAAATTCAGGCAAGCCAGAGTCCGGTTCAGCCCGTACAGGCTCTGGCGCGCATCCTGGAAATAGAAGCGCTCCTGCAATATATTTTCTTCTTTCAGTCTGTTCAGGGCGTATCTGACTGTTCTTGCCGGAAGATAGGTTTCCCTCGCAATATCCTTTTGTGTCAAAAAGCCGCTGGATTCCAGCACTTTGAAAACAAGCTTTGCCGAGGGAGGTAAATGATCTATCTTCGCGTTCGTTGACTCAAATAGTTGTCCATTGTTTGCAAAGACGATTCCTTCTTGAATTCATTTTAAAATTCTCCAGCTTAAACTTGGATTTAACCTTTATAAACCTATTTATTGGAGCAATTATTGTCATAATTGATCTGATTTTTTATGAAGTGAAAAAAATAGGAGGCGAAATGCGACCCCCCGGCACATTCCACTTTTGCCGTGATTGGCATAGGGTAATAGACATGCATAATTATTAAAACCTCATAAATCGGCTATTTTATCCAGAAATCTTCTAATTCCGGAACTAAAAAGGAAAAAATTGCCTTATCCTTTCAGTTCTGTTAAAGTGCAATTGGGCGCAGAAGTTGCCTGATTGCGCAGAA
>JAPZAN010000205.1 GCA_027460605.1 Candidatus Methanoperedens sp. | reverse complement strand
TAGCCCACAGCGTATCCATATAGCTTATAAGGGCATGTTTCATGTTATAAATCTCAGGACCAATCAACCCTCTTGGAGTCGTCGTATCTGTGAGAATCTTGCTCAGTTCATCTCCCTGCGCCTCTATCTCGCGCAGATGGTCAAAATTCCTGTTAATATTCTCATCTATTATTCTTGTCAGGATGATTGTTAATTTGTCCTCATTTATCAGGGTAGGTTTGATTTTTCTCATGAAGGCGTCTGCGTAGCGGGATAGTCTAATCAAACGGTTGACGTTCTCTTCATGTATGGTCAGGATCAGGTCTTTTCTTATCAAAATCAATATCGGGCTGATGAGAACATCAAACTTCTTCACAGCCACTGCAGGAAGCATCAGTCCCATTTCAGTGTCCCTGTCTTCATATGCCGAATGATAACCTGAGAAAAGAGTGGGTACAAGGGTGGAACTGAACCCGAGAGACATTGCGATTATATCTGCGTCTTTCTTTATGTCTTTTACCGGGAAGTTTAACCAGGCTACTGATGAATCTTTAAGGAATTGTAAAAAATCATGCGGGTTGTCACCGGTTAATTTTAATGGTTTTCCTCCGGATACCGGAAGTGCGACACAGAAAGCGCAATTACCATTGGACTTGGGTGGAGGAACTATAGTTTCCTCTTTTTTTTCTTCTGGTATATATACCGGTTTTTCATCGCTCATATCGTTTCCTTAAATTGTTGCTCGCAAACCAGGGCAAGTTTTTCTTTTGCTTTATTAATCTTTTTATTAATAAGTTTAATATCGTTCTCGCTTCCAGCAAGTTTTTTCTTGATTACGGCTATCTGTCGCTTTATCTCTCTGGGTGCAGGTCCTCCGGAGACTGTACGTTTTCTTATGTTTACAAGAGGGTCAAGAGCTTCTTTAACGGCTTTTTCAGAAAGACCCATGTCGCTTAATTTTTCCCCAAGGATCTTTAATGAAATTCCATCCAGCAGGGAAAGAGTGGGGTTTTTTCCGGTCTTTGCACTTGCGCCCACGATATGATGCGCAGTCCGAAAAGGGATGCCTGTTGCCCGGACAATAGTATCTGCAAGCTCTGTTGCAGTCATGAATCCTGTATTTGATGCAAGCTTCATCTTTTCCTTTTTGAGCTTCATTGTGCTGACCATGCCCTCTGCCATACGCGTAGAAGCCCGAACTGTATCGGCGGCGCGCCAGAGGTGAGGCGTTGCTTCCTGGAGGTCGCGGTTGTAGCTGTACGGAAGCGCCTTGCAGATAGTTAAAACAGACATGAGGGCGCCGTGAACCGTTCCCGTCTTTGCGCGCAAAAGTTCCGCGATATCGGGATTCTTCTTTTGCGGCATTATGGATGATGTGGATGAATACCTGTCATCAAGCTCGATAAAACCGA
>JAPZAN010000204.1 GCA_027460605.1 Candidatus Methanoperedens sp. | reverse complement strand
AATACCCGGATTCGTGCAAAGATAAGGGCTCTTGTCAAAAAAAGGATTAAAGATGTTGAAAGTTTCAACAATTATATTGCGAAGATGAGATGCGAAATTCACGGGATAACCGGATTCTAATGTGATTAGTTATTTCGATTCATCGCAACTTAAGCTCATATTTAAATAAAGTCGTCACCTAAACAGCACCAGTAACTAATCATCCTCTAAAAGCAATTACTCTGAGACCTTATGAGCAAAATATTCGAAATCACCCATCGCGACAGCGCCACCAGGATAGGCAAACTGGTTCTGGAAAAAGAGCTTTCAACCCCCGCCATTATCAAGATTCACGAAAAAGATTGCCCTATTACCGATTCCGGCTCTCTCTGGAAAAGGACTGCGCCTCCTGAACCAGATACCAAAAAAATAGTCCTCCATCCCCATAAATCACTGCCCCTCTATACAAGAGAGGAAATCATAAAAGAGCTCCAGGGGGAAGTAAAACCCGCATCAAATTTTGCTCATACGGGCGCCGTCATCCATCCCTTCACCAGCGAATACGCTGTATCAGACCTGTATGTTCTCGGCGCCGCAAAGCAGCTTGAAAATAGGGCGCGCGAACTCGTGGAGTCCATAATCAGGCTCAAGGAGAACACGCGCGCCGACTCGCTCCTATATGCGCCAGCGCTTGCCACGCCTGAGAATCTTTCGATGCTTGTGTATCTGGGCGTGGATATAGTGGATGAGACTTTAGCGATAATCAAAGCGTACCAGGATATTTATTTGACAAACTCTGGCGAACATCACCTTGACAGGCTGCATGAATTCCCTTGCGCCTGTTCCGTATGTCTTGCGAATACTCCTGCAGAGCTTCTAAAAAAATCCAAAAAGGAGCGCGCTGAATTACTATCGCAACACAACTCTTTAAAACTCGCCGAGGAACTGCGCGCCGTCCGCGAGCACATAAGGTCAGGGCATCTTCGTGAATACATAGAGCGTCAGTGCAGGTCGCGCCCGTGGCTCACTGCGGCCCTTCGCCTTGTCGATGCCCAATACGAGTTCCTTGAAAAAAGGAGTCCGATTTTCAGGGCGAGTACGCTCTATGCCAATACATCGGAATCGCTGAACCGTGTGGAAATCAGAAGGTTTGCAGAGCGTGTAATAGAGCGCTATACAGCGCCCGAACTGGAAACACTTGTGCTTCTCCCGTGCTCAGCAAAAAAACCTTATTCCATATCCCTTTCCCACCAGAAATTCATCAATGCCCTTGGAAAGTACCGAAAATTTGTCCATGAGGTGATAATCACCTCTCCGATGGGCGTAGTCCCGCGCGAGCTTGAATTGCTGTATCCTGCTGCGCATTACGATACTCCTGTAACTGGACACTGGGACCTTGAGGAAAGAGCATGGGTGGGAGGATGCCTGCGCTTGTATCTTGAGAAGAACAAATACAAGAACATCATCGCGCATGTGCACGGCGCATACAGGGAAATATGCGAATCAGTGGAAAGCGAGCTCGGTCTTGAATTTATTTATACAGCAGATGAAGGCGTCACTTCAAACACATCCCTTGACAAACTGAGAGATACAGTTTCAGGGCTTGAACATACAAAAAAGCGCACAAGTGAGCCGGCAAACCTTGACATTATGCGCTCAACAGTGGATTACCAGTTCGGGCGCGGCGCCGGGAATATGCTTGTCACGGATGGCGCAAATGTCCTGGCGCCGTATCCCAAGTTCCAGTTATTCGAAGGAAAACAGCAGCTTGCAACTTTAATTCCGCAGTACGGGACCGTTGCCCTGACCGTAGAAGGTGGAATGCGGCTTCGCGGCTATCCATTCTATAAGGTGAGGATAGGCGATTTCACTCCGCACAGCAGTATCCTTGCGCCCGGAGTGCTTGATGCTGACCCGCAGATTCGTCCCAATGATGAGGTGATTGTTGAAGGTGAAACGTTCTTCGGTGTGGGGCGCGCGCTGGTGAGCGGCTGGGAGATGAAGGAGTGCGGGAAGGGTGTTGCTGTGGAGCTGCGGCATTCGAAGAAGATTGAGGCTAAACATTAATATTTTGGGTAGTGTTTAAGCCGCTGGCTAACAACCGGTAAATAAAAAAAAGATTGCGGGCAACGATATAATATCAGCGCCCGTTTTATGTTATTTAAAATCTCTTTGGTCTATGGTTCTGGTAGCATTCCCTGCAGTATACCGGTCTGTCACCGGATGGCTTGAAGGGTACTTCAGTTTCCTGTTTGCAGTCAGCACAGGTTGCTTTGTGCATCTCTCTGGGACCCATGTGCATATTTCTCGGGCCGCTTGGCCTGAAACCGCCTCTATCTTCGTAATTCATGTATGTATCTCCGTTGATCTAATTCTTCTCAGCAAGTGCTGCAATTGCAAATTTTCGCATTACCCGCTCAATCTTTATCGTTACCTGGTCTCCGACCTTCGTGCCAGGCACAAAAATCACTAAACCCTGTATATGTGCTATTCCATCCCCTTCCCTTGCAATGCCATCAATAGTTACATCGTGGACATCACCTGTTGAGACAGGAGAATTTCTATCTTGTTCTAACAAATTTTTACCTCTGTTTATTTATTCAATATACCTAAAAAAGCACAAACAGATGGTCAATTCCAAAATCTATAAGTTACTAATTAGCTAACTGACAGAACGTTAATGCACCTTGTTCATATATAAACTCTTTGTAGAATCGAATTGCGCAGATATCACTGATTCTCAAGATATTGTGTAAAAACATCAGCTAAAATTCATATTGTCTCATGAAGGAGATTGCCTCTGATTTGAGATTAAATGTAGAGTCCTCCGTTTATATCAATGACCTGGCCTGTTATGTAATCCCCGTCTTCTGAGACCAGATATGCCACCGCACCTGCCACCTCGGACGGCTTCCCGAGTCTTCCCAGAGGTATCCCGGCAAGAATTTTTTCCATTGTTTCTTTGGGAACCGATTTTAGCATATCAGTTTCAATAAATCCGGGCGCAACAGCGTTTACGGTTATGCCTTTCCCTGCAAATTCTTTTGCCAGCGTTTGCGATAGGGCTATCAAACCTGCCTTTGAAGCTGCATAATTTGCCTGTCCGCGGTTGCCCATTCTCCCGATAACCGAGGATATATTCACGATCCTGCCGTACTTCCTTTCCAGCATACCCTCTATGACCGCTTTGGTACAGTAGAAAGCTCCATCCAGATTCACAGATAAGACTTCACTCCACATCTGGGGGGTCATTTTTACAAACGATTTATCCCTTACGATTCCTGCGTTATTAACCAGGATATCTATTCTGCCGAACTGCTTGACAACCTCATCCCGCATCCTGTTTACCTGCAGAAAGTCATTGACGTTTGCCTGGCATATGATAGAATGCTTGCCCATAGAATCTATTAAATCTGATACTTCCTTCGCGTTCTCCTTTGTCTCCATCAGGTCTATCTTCAGGGATAATCTATCGAATTCGTCTATCATGCCCATCTGGTCTATCAGCTTTGATAATTTCTCAGCTTGCTCTCTGGTTGACTGATAATTAATTGCAACATCCGCGCCTTCTTCCGCCAGCCGCAAGGCAATCGCCTGGCCTATCCCCCTTGAACCTCCCGTGACCAGGGCGACTTTACCTTCCAATCCTGCTTTCTTTCCCATAATATCTACCTCTTTACCACCATGGCAATACCCTGCCCTCCTCCGATACAGAGGGTTGCAAGTCCGTATGTGCCTTTCCTTCGTTGTAATTCGTGCAGGAGTGTGACCAGTATCCTTGCGCCGCTGGCTCCTATGGGATGCCCGAGGGCTATGGCGCCGCCGTTAACATTAACCCTCTCAGGATTCAAACCCAGTTCCCTTCTAACAGCTATGCTCTGAGATGCGAAGGCTTCATTGAGTTCTATAAGGTCGAGTTTATCAGAAGTTATGCCTGCTTTTTCTATGGCTTTTTTGGTCGCACATATTGGACCAAGACCCATTAGTTCAGGAGGAACCCCGCATAACCCATAACTCTGGATGGTTGCCAGGGGTTTAAGTCCCCGGTCTTTTGCCTTTTCTTCGGACATAAGAAGAACACAAGCAGCTCCATCGTTGATGCCAGAAGCATTGCCCGCAGTTACTGTCCCGTCCTTTTTAAATGCTGGTTTTAGTTTTGCAAGGGTCTCTTTTGTTGTGCCAAACCTTGGAAACTCATCCGTATCAAAGAGAACAGGCTCACCTTTTGGCTGGGGGACTGCTATCGGAACAATCTCTTCTTTGAACTTGCCCGCCTTAATTGCAGCTTCTGCTTTATTCTGGCTGATTGCTGAGAATTCATCCTGCTCTTCCCTGGTAACTTTGTATTTTTCTGCTACGTTCTCTGCTGTAATTCCCATGTGGTAATTTCCAAAAACATCCCACAGCCCATCATATATCATCAAATCCACAACTTCATCGTTGCCCATCTTTGCTCCCCAGCGGTTTTTTTTCAGGGCATACGGAGCCATGGACATGGACTCCATACCGCCTGCCAGCACAACATCCGCATCGCCGAGCATGATGGATTGTGCCCCCAGAACAACGGATTTCAAGCCTGAACCGCAAACCTTGTTCACGCAAAAGGAAGGGACCTCTTTTGGAATTCCTGCCCAGATTGCAGCCTGTCTTGCCACGTTCTGGCCATGACCTGCGCAAAGAACATTTCCCATGACGACTTCTTCAACCTCATTTTGCTCAATACCCGCCCGTTTCAGGGCATCTTTCAGTACCACATATCCAAGCTGTCCGGGACTGAAATCCTTCAGGCTTCCCCCGAACTTCCCGACTGCAGTTCTGGTTGCGGATACAATAACAACATTATTCATATTACCAGCCCACCATCCACGCAAAGCACCGCCCCATTAACAAAGTTTGCCTCATCTGAAGCAAGATACAAATATGCATATGCAACATCCTTTGGCTCACCCAGCCTGCGCAGCGGGGTTTTTTCCTTCATCATTTCAAGGATTTTTTCAGGTACATTCGAGGTCATCGGAGTCGCAATAAATCCTGGCGCCACTGCATTGACCCTTATCCCCTTTTTACCGAGTTCCTTTGCCAGGGTCTTTGTCATGCCTATCAGACCGGCTTTGGTTGCAGCATAATTAGCCTGACCCACATTGCCGTTGAGTCCTACGATCGAAGATGTATTGATAATTACACCATTCCCCTGATTCATCATGACATCAACCACAGCCTGGGTGCAGTTAAAAACTCCTTTAAGATTGACGTTGATAACCTTATCCCACTGTTCCTCAGTCATTTTTGATAAAAAGGCATCCTGGACAATGCCTGCATTATTTATCAAAACAT
>JAPZAN010000203.1 GCA_027460605.1 Candidatus Methanoperedens sp. | reverse complement strand
GTGTGATAAAATAAGAGTAAGCAACATTCCCTTTTGAACGATATGCAAGGTTTTTTAATAAACTGCATTATTTATACGTGAAAAACAATAGAACATTTGAAAGTGAGTTAACAGGAATATGAGCAACATAGAAGAAGGTAAGCGATGGTTAAATCAGGGCGAGCGTGACTTGGGCGCCGCTATGGTTTTGATGGATAAGGAGTTCTATGAAAGCGCATGTTTCCATGCGCAGCAGGCTTCTGAGAAAGCGCTTAAAAGTTTACTTTTTTTGAAAGGGCACAGGACAGTTCTAACCCATTCAACGCGGGAATTATACCGAGAAGTCAAAAAAATAATTCCGGAATTCAAAGACCTGGGGAGAGCTTCGATGGAACTTGATAAGCATTACATTCCCCCACGCTATCCTGATGCTTTTCCATCAGGCTCGCCTTTTGAATATTATACAAGGGAGGATGCGGACAAATGCATAAAATATGCAGAATCGATATTAGCAGAAGTGAGAAACTTCCTGGCAAAATAAAAAGGTTTGTTGAGAAACTCGCTTCTCATATCAATATTAAAAAGGTCTATCTGTTCGGTTCAGTGGCGCGCAATGACTTTAATGAAGGCAGCGATATCGACCTTGCTATTATAGGCGATTTCAGGGAACGCTTTTTAGACCGCGCCGATAAAATTCTTGAAATGACAGAGCTGCCGATAGAACCGCTTTGTTATACTGAGCAAGAATTTGAAGAGATGAAAAGAAATGGGAATCCATTCGTGAATGAAATTCTTAAAGGTAAATTACTCTACTCTGCAAAGGATGGTGCTGCGGTTGGATAAAAATATCAAAAATCAGAAAAAAAGTGGGATTATCGAAGAGACAAAAGAAAAATTAGATATTAGAGAGCGGGACTTGAAAAATTTAGAAAGGATTAAAAAAGGGCTTTGGAAAAAATAAAAACTGAAGTTGTAACATGGCACGCACAAAATCCAAAATTTTCTTCGAACAAGATTATAAAAAATACTGTTTAAATTTTTGGATAATAAATCAGAACAAAAACGAATTTGAAAATTATGCCTGAAAATAACAAAACCGAGGAATTCCTGAAAAAACTCGCGCCCTGCATCGAGCGCGGCGAGCTTGAGGCGTGCGTGGAGGAGGCGGCGCGGGTGGCGCGGGAGATGGGGATAGGGGCGGGGGAGGTGTTTGATTTATCTGTACAGGAACTGGACAAAGGAAATTATGCTTTTACTTATGTGCTTGCGTTTGCAGCGGCGCGGGGGCTTGAGGGGAATGAAAAAGCAATAGCATGCGCTAATGCAGGTGTTGCGGCGCGATTTCTTGGAAAGCTGAGAAATTCAGAGGAACATTACAAGAGAGCGATTGAGGCTAATCCAAAATATGCAGAGGCGTACTATAATTACGCAATACTACTCTCAGAACTGGAAAGGATTGAGGAGGCTGAACAGCAATACTTAAAAGCGGTAGAAGCCGATCCGAAATATGCTTCGGCGCACTACAATTATGCAATACTACTTTCAGAAATGGGAAGGATAAGGGAAGCGGAGGAACACTTCAAAAAAGCAATTGATGCAGACCCGCAACATGCAAACGCGAAAATTAATTATGCAAACCTACTAAACGAACTGAATAGGAAAGATAAAGCGGAGGAATATTACAAAAAGGCTATAGAAGCCGATCCGAAATATGCTCTAGCGCACTACAATTACGCAACGTTACTCTCAGAAATGGGAAGGATGGAGGAGGCTGAACAGCAATACTTAAAAGCGATAGAATCCGACCCGAAATATGTAGGTGCGCACCACAATTATGCAATAATACTCTCAGAAATGGGAAGAAAAGATGAGGCGAAAGAACAATATTTAGAAGTTATTAAAGCGAATCCGAATTATGCAAATGCACATGGCGCATATGGTCTATTATTGATTGAGTTGGATAAAAGAAATGATGCGTGGAAAGAGACCGAAAAGGCTTCTAATATTTTCAAAGAAACAGGGAACATCACTCAATCATATTTAGCTAAAGCATGGTTTTATGAAAGATATTCGGAAAAGAATTTTAACAGAAAAAAATTCTGGGAAAGCGGAGATGACGCCGGAAAAGCCGCTGATGAATACCTTAAAGCCGCCGAAACCGCAGACGGCGCCTTAAAAGATAACTTTTCACAGCAGGGAAACATCCTGAAAGCAAAATCATTTGTCAGGAAAGTCCCCATAAAATCGTGGCGCAGGAAAATCCTATACTGGTTCGGCAAAAACCCCGACATTCCTGACATAATAAACAACCTGAAAGAAGCTGCATCCTATTATGAAAAAGCTGCCCTATGCCCGATTGAGGAAAGGCAGGATATATGCAACGCCTGCCACACATCAATAACTGTATTTTCCGAGACACTTACTTTGATGGAGGCTTTAATAAACAAAAGAAGCCCCGAAATCAACAAAAAGGATTTGATAAAAAAACTTGACGGCGCGCGCCTGATTTATAAAGAAAAGAAAATGAAAAACGGTGTTGCGCTTGTAGATACCCTGATACAACTTATTACATGCGTTGATGAACTGGCAGTACATAAAGCAAGCGGATTGGGAATCCAGAAGGAAAAATGCGGTAAATGCTACAACAAGCTGACAGAAGTAAGTGAAAATCTTGACGGTGCCCTGAATGTTATCGCCGAACACAGCATAGAAGCCATAAGGGAATACGCGAAAAAACAGGGAATGGGTTTTATCGAAGAAACTAAACCTAAACAATCTTTTTTTGATAACTGGATTGTTAAAGCTGGTGTTGTTTTGGGCATAATTGCCAGCATAATTTTGCTTCTTCAATTTTTGAAGCTAGATTCTAGCGCTTTGGACTTAATAAAATCTCTTATTTCCCGAATTGGTATCACATGACCGCCCCCACTCTCCCCATCCTCGACAACCACATGCACCTCAACCCTTCAGGCAGGTGCCTCGACGCAGTCCGCGAGTTCGCGCGCGCCGGGGGCACGCATATCGTTCTTGTCTCGCTTCCGCCGTGGTCGCTTGGCATTGAGATAAACGCGCCTGAGGATTACAGGCAGGTTTTTGACAAAATCCTGAAAATTGCCCGGCGCGCCGAAGAAGCGGAGAAGGTTAAGGTATTCGTGGTGCTGGGCGTGCATCCAGCCGAACTGACCAAATATTACGGGCGCCTCGGACTTCCGCGCGCTGTTGAGATAATGAAGGGCGGGCTTGAAATAGCGCGCGAATATGTTGAAAAAGGGCTTGCGGTGGGATTGAAGTCCGGGCGCCCCCATTATGAAGTTGAGCCGAAAATATGGGACGCTTCAAACGATATAATGCGCCACAGCTTCACGCTGGCAAAGGATGCAGGCTGCGCCGTGCAATTGCATACCGAAAGCGCCACGGAGGAAGGGCTCTCGGAAATCGCAGGGGTTGCCAGGGAAGTGGGTTTGCCGCCTGGGAAAGTCATCAAGCATTTTGCGCCGCCAATGGTGAAAATATGCGAGAAATATGGCATTTTCCCGAGCGTCCTTGCGGGCGAGGATGCCATAGAAAAAGCCCTTTCCGAAGGCACGCGTTTCATGATGGAAACGGATTACATTGACGACCTTAAAAGACCGGGTTCGGTACTCGGGCCAAAGACCGTCCCGAAGAGGACAAAACAACTGATACCGGAATGGGGAGAGGATGTGTTCTGGAAGATACACAAAGAGAACCCCGAAAAGGTGTATGGTATAGAGATCAATATTTAGGCGTTTTTTCAACCAACCACAAACTGCCTGCGCTGGGGCAAGCCCCAGACCCCGCGGATGCGCCGCCTGACGGCGGGTTTTCCGGGATAATTATGGTATTACTGTTATTGTCTGGTTCTCCAGGTCCTGGAACTCCCTGATAGAAAACGTGTATGTTCCTGTCCTGTTAAACGTGTAATCAAAGCGCTCGGTCTGATAACGCATGAGTCCCGTCCTCCCGCTCCAGAGTCCTTCATTGCTTACCACAGTTAAAGGAAAATCATAGCTATCGTCATTTATCCATCTGACGCTGTCCCCTGCGTGGATGGTAAAATTCAGTTTGTCAAAGCCAAGCGGCAGGTCATAAGAAGAATTCCCTCTAATCGCCCTTGCTCTGTAAAATCCAAAATCGCTGTCAACCCATACCCTGTACATTATGGGCTCAAGGGAAGGAGCTGGAGAAGCTGTCAGCGCAGGAGTTGGTGATTGGGTTGGAAAGACGGGCTGCATAGTTCCTGTTGCAGTTGGGGTTGCAGTTGGTGTAGGAGCCGGAGGCTTAACACATCCAAGGAAAAAGAGCGAAATGATAACGATGACGACCGGGATTAATTTATTAATTTTCATGCACCACACCAGTATTAATGTTAGCATTATTCATAAATAACCTTATCGATGCTGGCTGGTGCCAAAAAATCCTTCCGTTATTTATATAGCCATCTTCTGAGAATTAAACCACCTCTAATATGATACGTGATTACCTTACACTGGATGACATTAACACAAAAGGGAAAACCGTTTTATGCAGGCTCGACCTGAACTCGCCGATGGACCCGAACGGGACAATTCTCGACGACAGCAGGTTCAGGAGCCACCTTACAACCCTGAGGGAGCTTGAAGAATCAAAAGTCGTAATCCTGTCACACCAGAGCCGCCCCGGCAAGAGCGATTTTACAACAATGGAGCCCCATTCAAAAATATTATCGAAAATGATGCGCAGGAATGTGGATTATGTCGATGATATATTCGGCTCCCACGCAGTCGATTCTATAAAAAGAATGGGCACAGGCGATATCATATTGCTTGAAAATACCCGCTTTTATTCCGAAGAATCGCTTGAGCGCACGCCGAAAGAACATATAAGGACACACATGGTAAAGCGGCTTTCGCCCATTTGCGATATTTTTATGAACGATGCTTTTTCGGTTTCCCACAGGTCTCATCTTTCAGTCACAGGTTTTACCGAAGTATTACCAAGCATAGCAGGAAGGGTAATGGAAAAGGAAATCGACTCGCTTAACAGGGGATTATCCTGCAACGACCGCCCGTGCATATATGTGCTTGGCGGCACGAAGGTCGATGACTCCATCAAAGTCACGAAAAACGTACTTGAGAAGGGCTGCGCTGACAGGGTGCTTGTAACCGGGGTGGTGGCGAATGTATTTCTTGCAGCTTCAGGCGTGAAAATAGGAAGCTCGAACATGAGCTTTATTGATAAACAGGGTTATTTGCCGCAGGTAGAGATAGCCCGCGGGCTTATGTCACGTTTTAAGAAAAATATCGGGCTTCCGGTGGATGTAGCGCTTAATAAAAATGATGAGCGCGTGG
>JAPZAN010000202.1 GCA_027460605.1 Candidatus Methanoperedens sp. | reverse complement strand
TTGCATCAAGAACAATCGTCCTCTTTGGGTCAAGAACATGATGCTCAAGCCCCTGGCATATCTGGCATTTATCATAATCTGTCGCCAGGGGATTGTATCCCATTTTATGAAGGGGCAGGGTTGACATACCGTTCCCGCAACATATTTCAAGTATGCCCCCCTTGAGTTTATATTTATCCAGTAATCCTTCCAGTCTGGCATTGCGGCTTTCGATATAAACCATTTCATAGGGTTCTTTTGAAATATGGCAATTTTCACATAACCGCCTGTTTACAAGTTCGATGGAATAATATTCTATGATTGCATTATTTAATTCTGCGGCATTGGTATTGTATAATTTATTAAATTTTAAATTCTTTACGATACCGGAAAATCTCCTGCTGCTCTCATTAGGCGCAGGCTTTGAAGAAATGAGGTTTGTGAAAACAGCATGGAACTCTTCTGTCTCTTCTGTTTCGGGATTAAAAAGAACCAAACCTATAATGTTATTGTTTTCATCCTCAATCCCGCTAATCAAAGCTTGCGGGTCTTTTTGTATGTTCTCCAGATATTGCAGGGATAACGCATTGTTCTTTAAGGATGCGTAACTTTCTTCAATAAAATATATGTTATCGTTGTCAGGAAGACCTAAAATTTCATGAATCAGCATTATCGGATTGGTTCAATTCCCTTCATCCGGTTCGTCATCACGGTAGCTGGTATCGCCAATCATGGCCGCACTGAGGGAATCTATCCCATCAAGCCATTCAGCTACAAGTCCTTCCGGGATGTCATCAAGGTCTTTTTCCTTGATTTTCCCGCCCGCAAGGATATTTGCTCCGATTTCTGCGATATTTCCTAGTGCTGCGCCCATATTTTCCTCTTTTTCAGCAGCGATGGCGCTTTTAATCAATTTGTTAAGGGATTTTGTTTTTTCAAACGCTTTCTCTAGATAGCATTCGCATGACGCAAAAACACCCATCAATGATAATTGAACTGATTCTATCATCATGTCAATATCTTCGTTAACCGGTTCAACCTTTTTCAGGACTATTTCTTTGATACCTGAAAGATACGCAAGAGCCGATTCTTTACCAATCAGGTTTTTATCGTATTTTGCTATTATTTTCAAACATGCAAGAACCACATCATCTTCCATATATACAAAAACAGCGCCTTTTTGCTGGTCCTCTATCTTGAAACCGCTTTCAACCACTTTTTTTATCCAGTTGTTCCATCTCTCCTGCGTATAGAAGGGGATTACAATTTTTTGTTCTTGCATGATTTCTCCAATTGTTATGGATAGTACATTAATTTTTTGTCATTTTTTATTTCCGGCAGCTGTCAATTTTTTTACCTTGCTAATTAATTCATTTTTGCCAAAAGGTTTTGTTATATAATCATCGGCTTTTAAAACATGAAGCCCGAGCAATTTATCTATGTTTTGCGCTTTGGCTGTCAAAATAGCAATGGGGAGCGTTGGATATTTTTCTTTGATTTTCCTGAAGACATCCCATCCGTCCATGTCCGGCATCATGATATCAAGAAGAACCAGGTCAAGTTTTGTATTCCCAACTTTGGCCAATGCGTCCATACCATTTGCAGCAAGTACAGTTTCAAAACCACCGCTCTCCAGGACTAATTTAACAAGCTCAAGAGTATCGGGTTCGTCGTCAACCACAAGGACTTTTTTAATTGATGCGTTCTTATTCATTCTTTCACCGATTTTGGCAATAAAATATGAAAGGTACTTCCTCTATTTTTACTTTCCGCCCAGATTCTGCCGCCATGGGCTTCAACAATATTTTTTGAAATCCATAGACCCAACCCCGCCCCTTCATATTTTCGCGTGCTGGATGATTCCACCTGGTAAAACTTGTCAAATATCCGAAGAAGATTTTCCTGGGGGATGCCTATTCCGGTATCGATTACTTTAATATGTATGTTTTCAGCTTCTTCTTCTGCAGAAATTCTTATCTCGCCCTTTATTGTAAATTTAATAGCATTGTCCACTATATTCGAAAATACCTGCAACAGCCTTTCCTTATCGCCATTAATGATAATAGATTTCGGGATATCATTAAATATGGGTATATTTTTTATCGAAGCAACGGTTTTCATATCTTCTATGACCTGTGAGGCAAGGTCAAAAAGAGGCACCAACTGGGTTTTAAGTTGAAATGTCCCGGATTCGATAAGGGGAGTATCGAGCAGCGCCCTGATTAACTTTGACAACCGTTTTGAATTTCTAAGGATTATCTCAGCCTTGTGCCGCTGTTCTTCGGTCAGATTCCCTTCAAGCATCAATTCCGTGTATCCGATAACTGAAGTAAGCGGCGTCCTGAGTTCATGTGATATATTTGAAAGGAAATTGTCTTTCATCCTGAAAAGTTCCTGCAGTTTTGAATATGTGAGTTTGAGTTCCTCATACGAATCTTTTAATTCTTCTTCAAGTTTTTTGCGTTCAGTTACATCCGTGATGACGGTTATGATTTTTTCGACATTACCATTTTTATCCTTGATTGGTATTTTGCTTGTGTTCGTGTAAATTATTTCATCAAAATATTCTGTTTTTTCTTCTCTCAGGAATATTTCCCCGGTCTTGATGACATGCTCGTATTCCATATCAAGATGTTTTTCTTTCAGGAACGGGAAAGCTTCGAAAAGGTTTTTATTCATTATCCGGTTCTTTTTGACCCTGCCCCTGCCAAGTTTCAGCAATTCATCATTAATCGCAAGGATTTTCATGTTTTTATCGACAACATGGATTGCCAGGTTTATATTATTCAATATCTCTTCATTAAACTCTTTTAAATATCTAATATTATTATAAAATAGAATATTTTCTATTGCCACCCCTATCTGGCTGCCGATTGCCATGAGAAGTTCCTTATCCCGGCTGGAAAATCTATGGGAGCCCCTGCTTCTTATTGTAATAATCCCGAGAACCTTATCTTTTGATTTAAGAGGGATTTTGGCAAAAGAAACGGTGCCGCTTTTATCTTCGAACGCTTTTTCCATCCCGGGAAGGTTCCGGATGTCTTCTATGACCATTACCTCATCGCCCTTTACCATCTCATTAAGAGTGTCACCGCTTCTATTTTCTTCACTTCCAAGATAATTTTTAAGAACAAACTCTCCTGTATTTTCATCAAGCAGGTAAACTTCCCCGCTTTCCATGCCTGTAAGTTCCAATAATTTATCAAGAGTATTTAATAATATTCTATCCAGATCAAATGTTTCGCTGATATTCCTTGAAATCTCATTCAGTATGGTGAGTTCCCGGTTGCGCGCGATAATTTCTTCTTCAAGCGCTTTTTGCTGTGTTATATCCCTCATTACTAAAATTATATTTGTGATATCTTTCTTATCAAGAAATGGCGATGCGTTTATTTCGAGGATTTTTTTTGTGCCGTTGATATTTATCTCATGCATGAATCTCAACGGTTTCTTTGTTTGAAGCAATTTTTTGACCGGGCATTCTTCTGTCTTGTATTGCGCTTTATCCCCGAAGACCATTTCATGACACGTTCTTCCCAGGACATGTTCTTCGTTCAAACCCATTAACTTCAGGAATGATTTATTTGCCTTTACAATTTCATGATCGCTATTGACAACGAATATCCAGTCATCGATACTGTCAAACAATGTTTCAAGATATTTCTCAGCAGCCTCGGTTTGTTCTTTTGAAGCTATGATATCCTTGATTTTCTGGTCAAGGTTCAAAGCCATATCATTAAATGTCCGGGCAAGCTCTCCAAGCTCATCGCCGGTGCTTATATCTATTTTCTGGTCAAGTACACCCTTATTTATCCTGTTTGCTCCTTCAGTAAGCTTTGATATCGGTTCTGTCAGTCTTTTCCCGGTCAGGTATGAAAAAATACCTCCAATAACCAGTGCCGATACCGCTAACAGAAGAAGCCTTCTTGAAGCTTCAAGTATCTGTGCCCGTACCCCGTTTTCAGTTAAACCCACATGAATGTAACCAATATTTCTAAAAACCGGGGCATTAAATTCATGTATGATTCCCGTTTCTGTATCAATTACAGATTCTTTCATGGTTTTAGAGGGTTTTGTCATATTTTGAAGAGCTTTTGGGAATCCTTTATCAAAAGTATGCACCAGGACTATACCCTCGGAATCAGTAAGAAAAATATATTCAACATCGGGATAACTTTTCTTCACATTGTCAAAAGAATCCCTGATGCTCACCATGTCATTTAAAAGCAATGGATTTGTGACAGCCTGCGCCAGGTTATTAGCCAGTAGAAATCCTTTATCACGGAAGTCACCTTCAATTATGCCTCTCTGGATATCCTGGATAACCAGATAAGACCCTGTTATAATCAAGAATATTATAAACATTGTCGAAATAATAATCCTGGAGCGTAAATTTGCCATTATACTTTTTTCCTCATTTCTCTTATGGAATCATAGGCATTATCATTTATATTCACAAATTTATCGATCATGATTTTGGAGAGAATCATTTTTCCTTCTTCATCCTTATCCATTTTCAAGAAAATATCTTTAAGCCTTTCTTCCAGGAACGGGTCGATATCCTTTGAAACAACTACCGGAGGAATTGCAAACGGAGGAGAAACTTCAATTACCCTTGTATTTGATACAATGTCAGGTTTTGTTTTTTTCATATATTCGTATATCAGGCTGCTTACCGCTGCGCCGTCTGCCAATTCCCCGGCTACTGCGATGATGGAATAGTCCTGGCTGTAGGTGTAAAAATAATTACTCCTGCCTTTTTCATCAACTCCAAAAAAAGAATCAGGAGTTTCATTGATGAGAGAAAGTCTGTATGCAGGGTAAAGTTTTCCTGAATTTGATAACGGGTCTGAGAAAGCAAATTTTTTGCCACGCAAATCCACAATGTTATCATATGTACTGTTTTTTGGAACAATGATATATGAATTATATGTTGTTCTTCCATTTATTTTGGGAGCCACAAGGAGTTTCATCCCGAATTCTTCATTGCCTGCGACATATGCCCCGCTGTTTACAAAAGAGAAATCTATCCGCTTATTCTTTATTAAGTCGTTTACTTCCAGGGAGCTGCGCCTCTGTACGATTTTTATAGGACCACCCAATTTTCTGGAAATATACGCGGTCAATTCTTCATAGTAAGCATAGGATTCTTTAGGGGAAACGCCCGAAGCAAAAGCAACTTTTAGAGACGTGTCATTTTCCTTGGCATTGGGTTCTTGAACTATGCTCAAGTTGACTTTCGCTGGTTTTTCAATACAACCCGGTAATACTAAAGTAAGAATAATCAAAATAAAAACTACAAAATATATCTTTTTCATGAATTGGACTTCTTAATAAGTTCCTTGATTAACCATCCCCAGTATTTTATTGTAGCGATTAA
>JAPZAN010000201.1 GCA_027460605.1 Candidatus Methanoperedens sp. | reverse complement strand
AAATTTTCCCATGCGACATGGCTATTTTTCTTCCTGAAAACGGACAAATTTCGGTCAGGGCTTCTACCGACGGATTCCAGATAAACCCGAAAGAACTTGGCATTGCAACCTGGGTCTGGCTCAATGGCGAACCTGCAGGCATGGGTACGGATACGCTCCCCGAAGCATGGGCGTACTATCTTCCCATGAAAACGACAGATACCGTAAAGGGTGTTGTGGGATTTCATTTCGACAATCATGAGCAGATTCTTACCCCTGAAAATAAGGTTGTTCTTGATACCATTGCTCGCCTCGGGGCTCTGGCGATTGAAAGGATTGGCGGGAAGGAATGATATGGCAGTCTTTTTCAAGGCGAAAAGTTGAAATTGAATTAACATCGACTTTCCACGCATAAATCTATTAAATCAAAATAGAAAAACATAATAGCAAGGGTGTTATTACGTTTATTAAAAAAGGACGATTGAAATATGGGATTAAAAGAATGGATAATTCCCCAGGATAAACACTTTTTTAATATGCTTGAGAACGAGTCACAAAATGTGCTTGATGGGTCGAATGCCTTCCTCGATATGCTTAAAAATTATGATAACATAAAGGAAAAACAGCAAAAAATAAAAGATATCGAGCATCAAGGGGATGATTTTGTTCATGAGATTTTTGAAGAACTCAACAAGACCTTCATAACTCCCATAGATCACGAGGATATCTCTGCGCTGGCGTCTGCATTCGATGATGTGCTGGATTACATAGACGGAACTGCAACGCGCCTTGTCCTGTATGAAATTGAAAAACCGGAAGAAGGCATGATAAAATTAGCCGAAGTGCTCGTGAAGCAAGCCACTGAGTTAAATACTGCTCTTTCCGGTTTACGCAACATTAAGAACCCCAAAGAAATAGAAACAAGGTGCATCGAGGTCAACCGGCTTGAAAATGTTGCAGATGATATTTATAAAACATCAGTGGCGCAGCTTTTCAAACGAACCGATGCAATAGAGATAATGAAACTGAAAGAGGTATATGAGCGCCTCGAGTTTGCAACAGATAAATGTGAGGACGCTGCAAACGTTATCAGCGATATTGTTGTAAAGAACAGCTAAAAGGTGGTATTTTGCAAGAATTCATAATATTTACTATAATATTAGCTTTGTTTTTTGATTTCATCAACGGATTCCACGACTCTGCCAATGCGATTTCAACAGTCGTAGCTACCAAGGTATTGACCCCAATAAGAGCAGTCGGCATGGCTGCTGTGGGAAACCTCATCGGACCACTTTTCTTTTCTACGGCAATAGCAGCAACTATTGGAAAAGGAATATTGAATATAGAACTGGCGCCGAACAATGAGATTCTTGTTATTATGATATTTTCCGCACTGGTCGGGGCTGTCATCTGGGACCTGATTACATGGT
>JAPZAN010000200.1 GCA_027460605.1 Candidatus Methanoperedens sp. | reverse complement strand
AAGTGATAAAAGTAGGATAAAATAACACTTATATTCGGAGGAAAATTATGGCAAAGACCCACGGAACAAGAAGGAAATCAAGGTATAAACTCAGGAAAACAGTAAGAGAGAAAGGATTATCTCCGATAAGCAGGGCGATCCAGGAATTCGTTGAGGGAGATATTGTTAATATAGATCTTGACCCCGGCATCCAGAACGGAATGCCTCACCCCAAGTTCCAGGGAAGAACAGGGAAAGTTGTGAGCCAGCGCGGCCGTGCCTATATAGTCAAAGTAAAAGACGGCGGGCTCATGAAAGAAGTTATCATTCTGCCTGAACATTTGACCCCACAGAAATAATAAGGGTGAAATGATGATAGTAAAGCAGATTATCAGTGAAGATATTATGACTCTTGGTGAGGTCAGGGAACTGCTTGATGAGGTGAAAAAAGAAAGGGAAAACGAGAGTAAGGAACTCGGGTATGAGCTTCGAAAAGCGATAGCTCATGCAGAAATATTCACCAAGCTTGATTCGAAAAAATCCCGTGAGTTAATGAACGATCTCCTGAAGCTTGAGAAAATGAAACCTGAAATAGCAGTCCGGATAGTGGATATTCTTCCATTGACAAATGACGAATTAAGGTCGATTTATGCAAAAGAGCGATATACCCTCAGCGAAGCAGAACTGAAACAAATTCTGGAGTTAGTTGCAAAATATACCTGAAGCCGGTTGTAAAGTATATATACATATATTCTAATAATATTGATAGTTACAGCAAGGTGCTATAAATTACTGGTGGTGTTTGATGATAACATTAGGGAAAAAGCCGGAAAAAGAAGATATTGCATATATACTGGATTATTTGCCTTATGGGCGCTCCGACGATTCACGCCCGATGTACCAGAAAAAGCCTCTTGCACAGGGAGTCGGAGAAAAACATTTTGTCCTTATGGAAATGGCATCAAAAGAAAATGTCGCGCCGAAATCCCAGGATAAAGTGTATATAGGCGAAGGCGACCGCCCCGTGATAGACCATGTTAAAAGGCGAATCACATTTAATGAACTCAGTCATGGCGCCCAGATGGAACTTCCTTCTGTCATAGAAAAAATAGTGCTCACAAACGAAAGCAGGTTTTTGTCTTTCTTCAATGACGCCTATCCTATAACAACACGCCTGCACATGCTTGAGCTGCTGCCCGGGATAGGGAAAAAACTGATGTGGGGAATTATAGAAGAAAAAAAGAAGGGAAAATTTGCAAGTTTTAAAGACCTCGTGGAAAGGGTAAAAGGTCTTCATGCGCCTGAGAAACTGATAGCTCACAGGGTACTTGACGAATTAAAGGATGAAACTATAAAATACCGTATCTTCACAACTCCGATGCCGCCTAAAAGATAATGAAAAGGTATAAGAAAGACCAGCATTTTTTAGTGGATGAA
>JAPZAN010000199.1 GCA_027460605.1 Candidatus Methanoperedens sp. | reverse complement strand
CGCTGGAGCCCGTCGCCATGCCGGACTAGGCCACAGCCCCTGATGGTATCGCCTACTTTTATCCGATTGCTATTAAAACTATCTAATCATTATGGATTAATTGCATGATTCAAGGAATCGATATTGCTGCAATGCGCGGGTTAGACTGGTTAAAAAAACAAAAACCCACAGCGATAAAAGATATCTCCCGCTCCATCCAGGCGTTGTCTTTGTGGAATGAACCTGCATCCGGGTTGATTGAACTATTGTTGTCTGGGAAAAAAGACGGATTCTGGAAAACGGATACTCCTCTGATTGACACTGCAAGGGCATGCAGCGCGCTGGCGGGATGCGGGACTATACAATCTGATTCGCTCCGCTGGATTCTCAATCAGCAAAAAAACGATAACTGGAGCGATAATGAGATTGATACCGCTTATGCCCTGATTGCGCTTGGGGATAGTGGCGTCAAAAACGAGCCTGGATGTGAGTGGCTGGTTCGCAATTACGGGGAAAAGTGGGAACACGCGGGCACGACATCGCTTATAATCACGGCGCTTTTAAAACAGGATGGAAACGAATACAGGTTTTTCATAAATGACAGGGCGGGCTGGCTCTTTTCAAAATGGTTATTCGGAGGATGGACGCATATCGCCACAAGCAACCTTGCGATTCAGGCATTGATTCTTGCAGGGGAAAGGGATATTGAAAAGGAAATCGAACCATCGATAAAATGGCTTCTTGAAAACCGAAACTTCGGTTTACGCAGTGTTGGGGTATGCTATGCACACCCCTCGTTTGATAAACCTTTCCTAAAGGTTTTTGAAAAGCAGAATAAAGATAACTGGGGGAACATTACAGCAAGTGCGCTCTCGTTGATTTCGTTGAGGATGTATCTGGATAAACTTAATAGCGATTCGGTTAAATGAAGGGGCAGGAAAGATAATTATGAGCAAGAAAGCAGCAGTCATAAAAGGCGACGGAGTAGGACCTGAGCTTGTAAACAGTATGCTCCGGGTGGTTGAAGCGGCAGGTACAAAAGTTGAGTTCATAACATGCGAGGCAGGGGAAGGATGGTGGAAAGAACACGGTGGCGATTCGCTCATTCCCCCTGAAACATGGGACATCCTGGGCAAAACCGACGCAGGTTTTAAAGGCCCGACAACAACGCCAGGCGGGGCAGGTTCCCCGAAAAGCGTGGCAGTATCAATCCGCCAGAAGTTCAACCTGTATGCCAATGTGAGACCGATAAAATCATTCCCAAACACGCAGAAACCTCTTGGAGATGTTGATTTCGTGTGCGTGAGGGAAGGCACTGAAGGGCTGTATTTCGGCAAGGAAGTCCAGCTTACGGATGATGTTTTCATAGCCATAAGAAAAATCACGCGCCCTGCACAGCAGTTAATCAAGAACCCGCAGATTTTCAACAAGAAAGTCCTCCTCTCCACAAATCTTTTCATGGATATCCTGAGCGAGGAATGCTCCGCCCTTGTGGGCAGCATCGGGCTTATTTATTCTGCAAATATCGGGGATGGTTATGCCATGTTCGAGCCCGCGCACGGCTCGGCACCAAAATATGCAGGGCAGGACAAGGTAAATCCTGTTGCCACCGTACTTGCAGGGGCTTGGCTCCTTGATTATCTGGGAGAGAAAGAGAATTCAAAAGCAATCTTTGACGCTGCCGAAAAAGTGATAGCTGAAGGGAAATACCTGACCTATGACCTTGGGGGCAGCGCAAAATCAAGTGAGATGGTGGATGAGATAATAAGAAAAATAACTTAAGAAGAGGGACTAACTTTTATTTAAAATCAAGGTGTATCTTCAAAGCTGTCTCAATTTTTTCTAAAATGATTGGGGGTACGGTCCCTATCATGTCCTTTAACCTCGTTTTATCCACGGTTCGTATCTGGTTTGCCTTTCACCCAATAAATATCGCCCCTTTTAATCAATTCCGTCTCCTGAAGTTGCATCCCAATCTTCAGTAAGCTGTTTGTCTTCACGTTTACTTGCCTTATAGCCTTCGGTTAATTCTCTTATAAGATACGCTTTCTTCTCTCGCTCAATCCTATCCCGTATTGCTTCCGCTATAAAGCCGGATTTATTTTTCACATCTTTCAACATTTCTGCGATTTCTGAAGGTAAAGTTATATTAACTCTGACTGTATTCATAATACACCTTAATTGATGTATTGTTAGTATGTATTATGATGTACTTAAAAGCATCTATTTCACAACCGGCGCGCCAAATGTAAAATCCTCAAGCTCAACCACTTTTTTCCACAATTCCCTGCACTCGCAATCAATGTTATCAAAAATACTGCTATCCTGTGTTAGTGAGAAGCTCCGTATCGCCTCTGCCACGTCCTTATCGCATTCGCCGCAATTGTGAGGTCCGCGCGCCGAACCTGCGCCCACGGGGTCGGACATAAGGACTATGTTGGGATTTGAAGCCTTACCTTTTTTCAGGACTTCCACTGCGCTCCACAGCCACGGGGGACGAAAATCTCCGCGCTCGAACATCTCATCAACAAGCGTACCCTTCTGGACATTGCACAAGTTGACGGATATTGTTCCGGCATAGGGCGCCGCGTCGCTGATGGATTGTATCATGTCGTTTATGGCTATGCCTTCTGGAATGAAAGGAGGTTTAAGCATCAGGTAAGCCTTCACTGTTGCGCCTTCCCTCTTTGCAACCTCGCCTGCCCTGGCAAAATCCGAGAACGTAAAACCTTTATTGATGCAGTCCTTCCGTATCACATCGTTACTTGTTTCAAGCCCTATAGCCACCTCGAATCTTTTACCGAGACTAGCCATGGATTCGGAGACTTTTTCCCTGGTCACGTATTCGGGCCTAGTCTCTGCAATGACTTTTTTAACCCGGTCATCAGCCCCAAGGAGCGAGAGCATCTCGTTGCGGGTCACAGCATCGATTTCACCATTGTCAAGGAAGCTGCCCGAGGTGAATATTTTCAATATGAACTCCTCGTCTTTACATCGTGACATGGCATTCCCGAACTGCTTCATCAGCTCATCGTGTGATGGAGGCTTTTGCGCGCTGTCATAAACGTACCCGCACATGGTGCAGTTGTTCCAGCGACAGCCCGATGTCTGGAAAATCACAGTAAGTGCGGTAATGGGCTTCCCGTCAAACAAATCCTTACCCGTCCATACAGCCGTCGGCCTGTCGGGCGGATTGAATTTGATTTTCTGCTTTGAACGGATTTCCCGCACAACTCCGGTAAGAGACATATTTTATTCAAACTCGATTGTAGCAGGCGGCTTTGGCGTCAGGTCGTAAAGCACCCGCGATACATTGGGAATCTCACTTGTGATGCGCGACTCGATTTTCCGAAGCGTATCCCAGGGAAGTTCCATCGCCTCGGCGGTCATCCCGTCTCTTGAACTCACGGCGCGCACAGCAATTATCCATCCATGCACGCGGATATCGCCTTTAACTCCTGTGCCTTTTTCAATGAGAGCCGCAAATGTCTGCCAGGGGCCGAACTGTTCTAAAAGTTCTTCCTCAACAATCGCATTGGCTGCCCTGACCACATCCAGTTTTTCCTCAGTAACCTCGCCAATTATCCTGACTGAAAGACCAGGACCAGGGAACGGCATCCTGTCCGAAATCTCTCTTGGCAATCCAAGCGCTCTTGCGACCTCCCTGACCTCATCCTTGTAAAGGTCTGCTAAAGGTTCAACTATCCCTTCAAAATCAATTACTGAAGGAAGTCCTCCCACATTATGGTGGCTCTTAATCCCCCCTTCTGATTCTATCCTGTCAGGGTATATGGTTCCCTGGATAAGGTATCTTGCGCCGAGTTTCCGTGCTTCTTTTTCAAATTCCCTGATAAACGCCTCACCCACCGCCTTTCTTTTTTTCTCGGGGTCTGTCTGTCCTTTCAATGCCCGCAGGAAATTCTCCTTTCCATCGACGACCTGAAGGTTCATATCAGAAAAGATTTTCTTTATCCTTTCAGTCTCACCTTTTCGCATGAGCCCGGTGTCGATGTAAATGGGCGTAAGCATCTCGCCTATAGCCCTGTGTGCAAGCACAGCACAGACCGAGCTGTCAACACCCCCGGAGAGCGCTATTATTGCCCTGCCTTTGACATTTTTTTTAATCTTCTCGATGCTCTCGTGGATGAATTTATCAACTTTTACCATTAGCCTCTACATTATTGTTCCTGCTTTAAATGGTTTTACCCGATAATCAAAAAAATTTAATTTATTGCTTACCGCTCGCGCCGCCGATTGAGCTTATTACAACAAGAGGGAACATCATACCGGTTCAGAAGGAATGTGATGATAAGACCATATGAACCCGAGCCTGATAAAGCATATATAGTTAAACTGCTATTAAATTACAAAGCCAATTGTATGAAGGAGGCTGTAGAAACATGGTTACTGATTTGAAAGAGTTTGCGAAAACAGCAAAACCGTCTGTTGCCGTAGTGGGCTTAGGTGGCGCTGGTTGTAATATCACTACATGGATAGCAGAAAAAGGTATTACGGGCGGAAGGATAATTGCCGCAAATACCGATGTGAATCACCTTTATGTTCAAAAAGCAGATAAAGTGATTCTACTTGGAGAAAAATTGTGCAAAGGACACGGATGCGGAGGCTACCCGGAGATGGGCACCCAGGCAACCAAAGAGAATATAGGGGAGTTGAAAGCCGAACTTGAAGGTTCAAACCTCGTATTCCTGGTAGCTGGACTGGGAGGCGGAACCGGTACCGGCGCTATGCCCGTGGTGGCAGAGCTGACACGCGAGCTCGGTTCTCTTACAATCGGATGCGTGACCATACCATTCACAATCGAGATGGCAAGAAGAGAGAAAGCAAGAGAAGCCATCAATTTGCTAGCACAATCCTGTGATTCGGTTGTAATAATTGATAACTCAAAGTTAAGAGAAGTTGCAGGCAACCTCCCATTGAAAGAAGCCCTCAATGTTGCAAATGCGCTTGTGGGAGCATTTGTAAAGAACCTTACAGACACCATAACCCAGCCAAGCCTTGTAAACCTTGATTATGCAGACCTTCGCGCTGTCATGGAGCGCGGCGGAGTATCGTCAATCGGTATTGGTGAAGGGGACGGCGCAGACAGGGTAAGCAAAGCCGTAGCCCAGGCAATCAGTACACCGCTGCTTGACGTGACGGATATTTCTGCAAGCTATGGAGTTCTTATCCATATCGTCGGAGGCGAAGACCTGACACTGGAAGAAGTCGCGGTCACCGGCGAAATGATAATGGATAAGGTCCCGAATACCAAGAGGATTATCTGGGGCGCAAAAGTGGATAATAATCTTACAGGAAAAGTTCGTGTAATGGCTGTCTTAACTGGTGTAGAGAGTCCATTCGTGTCCGGAAAAAAGGAAGAGGTCGTAGTTGAAGAACCAAAACCCGAGCCAAGACCAGAGCCGCCAAGACCAAAGCCTGCTCCGAGGGTGGAACCGCCCAAGCCGCAGCCTAAAGTACAAGAAAAGTCCAGCAATACTTATATCTGGATCGGTATAATCCTTTTAATAATACTGATTCTGCTCTGGTATTTCTTTGGCAGAGGGCAGTAAAGACTTTTTGTTCCGGTTCTTACCGGAATTTTTCTCTTTTTTTAAACGCATAGGAATTTATAATACATTTTCGTATCTCACTGTTGAATAGATAAGTTGATTACATTATTTTATTCTGGATTATCAATCCCATTCAGATAATTAACCACGGAGGACACAGAGTGCACAGAGATTTGTTATTTTTTTCTCTGTGTCCTCTGTGCTCTCTGTGGTTTTTCAATTTATATCGCCATTAGCTCAAACCTTTGCGTTCTTTGTGAACTTTGCGGTGTTGCGAAAGCTATGTCTGCAAAATGAAATTTTCAGTTTAAAAAACGGACTCGCCGCGATTCGAACGCGGGTCCGCGGGTTCGAAGCCCGCTAGGATATCCTGGCTACCCCACGAGTCCACGGTTTGACAGCGGGTTTTATAGTTTGACAGGTATTAAAAGTTTCTTGAAGGATTATGGTAATTACCCTGCTTTCAGATTTCGGGGATGTCTATCCCGCCTCCATGAAGGGCGCAATCTATGGAATAAACAGGTCAGCCAGTATTGTTGATATATCCCATTCTGTGCCGGCTCATGATGTACGCACCGGTGCGTTCATCTTAATGATAAGTGCAAGGTCTTTCCCCTCAGATACGGTACATATTGCAGTGGTTGACCCTGGAGTCGGGACTCAGCGCAGGGCCATTGCAATCAGGGCGGACTCGGATTTTCATGGAATCCATTATTTTATAGGTCCCAATAACGGTCTCCTGATACCTGCTGCGAAAAGCCTGGGTTATTTTAAGGTTTATGAGATTACAAACACGAACCTGTTTCGAAAACAGGTTTCCAGTACATTTCACGGGAGGGATATTTTTGCGCCTGTTGGAGCGCATATCTCAAAAGGGCTGGACATAAGCGTTGTGGGGAAACAGATTTTTGATTATGTGGACCTTGATTTTGGTAAAGGATTGAAAAAGGACGGCTCACTTCAGGGCAGGATTATATTCATTGACCAGTTCGGAAATCTTGTCACAAACATATCCTCGGACATGGTGGATTTCCAATTCGGGGATGTATTGGATATCCAGAATGTCCAGGTTTTATTCCATAAATCATACGGGTTTTGCAGGAAGGGTGAACCTGTTGCAATGATTGGAAGCCACGGGTTTCTTGAGATTGCGGTGAACCGGGGAAATGCCGCGCAATTTTTTAATAAAAAACCCGGCGATGAGATTATTGTGAGAAAAATTACTTAACCCGGCATGTGAACTAAGCACTCAATGAAACTTTGCGATTTCGATTATAATCTCCCGAAAGAACTGATTGCCCAGTCGCCCATAGAACCCAGGGATTCATCAAGATTAATGGTGCTTGGACAGAATATCGAGCACCGCCGTTTTTCTGATATTGTTGATTATTTTGAAGTAGGGGATACTCTTGTGCTAAATGATTCCCGCGTCATCCCTGCAAAACTCCAGGGTAAAAAGAGTACAGGCGGGCACGTGGAAGCGCTTTGATTTTAACAGCAACGGCAACCTGAATGACATTCTTGAAAAAATCGGGGAGGCGCCGCTTCCGCCGTATATCAAGAAAAAACTCGATGATAAGAACCGATACCAGACCATCTATTCCAGGGAAAAAGGCTCAATTGCGGCGCCGACTGCAGGTCTTCATTTCACAGAACATCTGCTGGACAGGATAAAAGAAAAAGGTGTAAGTATAGCTTATGTCACTCTTCATGTGGGTCTTGGCACGTTCACGCCTGTTAAAGCTCAGGAAATCGAAGACCACAACATGGAACCTGAGTATATTTCAATCAGCTCAGATAATGCAGAAATAATCAATAAAACAAAAGGTAAACTCATAGCCGCCGGGACAACCACTGTAAAAGCGCTTGAAAGTTCATGCATGGACGGAAAAATCGTTGCACACGATGGATTCAGCCAGCTTTTCATCCATCCGCCTTACGGCTTCAAATCGAATATCGATGCAATAATCACCAATTTCCATCTCCCCAAATCCACTCTCTTGATGCTGGTAAGCGCATTTGCAAGCAGGGAACGGCTGATGGCTGCTTATAATGAGGCTATATTAAATTCCTACAGGTTTTACAGTTTCGGCGATGCAATGCTTATTTTCAGGTAAAGAAAATGTACGAGCTAATCCATACAGATAAAAATACAGGCGCAAGGGCTGGAAAACTCAGAACGAACCACGGCGTCATAGATACACCTGCCTTCATGCCTGTTGCCACAAAAGCCACGGTGAAGACGCTCACCCCCGAAGAGCTGTACGATATGGGAACAGAGGCGCTCATCAGCAATGCATTCCATCTCTTACTTGCGCCGGGTATGCAGGTCATCCGAAGAGCCGGGGGGTTGCATAAATTCATGAGCTGGGAACGCGCTATTTTCACGGACAGCGGTGGTTTCCAGATGATACGCAAGGATTTCCCGTTCAAGATAACAGACGAAGGAATCACTTATAAAAATCTTCGTGACGGAAAAAAATATTCCTATACTCCTGAAATATGCCTCCAGAACCAGAAAATCCTGGGAAGCGATGTTGCCATGATTCTGGACGACTGTCCCGCTTATGGAAGTGAGTACAGCGTTGTAGAGGCTTCCATGGAACGGACGATAAAGTGGGCTGTGGCAGCCAGAGATGTGGAAGAAAACGAAGGCCAGCTTTTTTTTGCGATATTGCAGGGAGGGACGTTTGCAGAACTTAGAAAAAAATGCGCAGAGGAA
The DNA here is from genome assembly GCA_027460605.1 of Candidatus Methanoperedens sp. GTDB lineage: Archaea > Halobacteriota > Methanosarcinia > Methanosarcinales > Methanoperedenaceae > Methanoperedens. The sequence goes on along the minus strand of JAPZAN010000199.1, from coordinate 586 downwards.
CTGATTGGGATGGAATTTGACGGGTACGGGATAGGCGGGCTTTCAATCGGCGAGCCAAAGGAAATAATGAATGATGTACTGAAATACAGCGTCCCGCTGGTTCCCGAGGATAAGGCGCGCTATCTGATGGGGGTGGGTTCGCCTGTTGAAATTATTAATGCAATCGAGTCTGGCATTGATATTTTTGACAGCGCTTTCCCGACAAGGAACGCAAGGCACCAGACCCTTATGACCTCGGAGGGGAATATCGATATCGTGCGCAGTAAATTCGCCATGGATTTTGCGCCTGTCGATAAGAATTGCGGATGCTACACCTGTAAAAACTATACGAGGGCATATCTGCACCATCTCTTTAAGGAATCTGAACTTCTCGCGCTTCGGCTTGCGTCCATTCATAACCTGCACTTTATCCAGTCCATAGTGAAGGGAGCAAGGGAAGCGATACTAGAGGACAGGTTTGCCGCATACAGGAAAAGTGTAATAGCGGATTATAGTTAAAACTAAACATTTTAAACTATCTTTGCGACCTTTGCGTTCTCTGCGGTGAATAAATCAAACACCGCAAAGCACGCCAAGAACGCAAAGT
>JAPZAN010000198.1 GCA_027460605.1 Candidatus Methanoperedens sp. | reverse complement strand
ACTGAAAATCCCACAAAAGTGCCGGCGATGGCGAAAAGAGCAGGCATATTGACAGCCCCTAAAAACGGAAGTATATAATGGTCAGCCTTCGCAAAAGCGTTTGCAGACACCACAAGTATCGTGGGCATTACGGCATCCCCCAGCCCCATAAAGAATGCTTCGCGTTCCTCTTTATCGAACGTCTCCTTGAGGAAGGAATAATTCCAGTGCTTTGGAATGACCAGTAAAATGGGCAGTTTCAGGTCCATAACGCCTTCTGCCAGAGCGATCATGTGTTTTGTCCTGTACACCGCAATATAATCATAAACTAACAGTAGTACAAGTAAAAGCAATGTTGGAATTATCGCAAGCGAAATGCCAAAAATCGAAGCCGCGCCGGCGCCGATCAGTATGCCTACAATATCGATAACATACCATTCGGGGAATTTGTACATTGCGACCGTCAGGCCGATTGAAAGCGCAATTGTCATGAAAAAACTTATTTCCAGAGATAAGAACCTTGAGAAGATTGCAAGAAAAACAATGTATAATGTTGAAGCCACAGTAAACAGGATGAACGCCTGTATCATCCATTTTTTATTCTTTTTTATAACATACAGGATAAAAGCGGTAAAAACGAGGATGAGCGCAATCCAGTATATTGCATTGCTCGGTGCATTCGGGTCGGAAAATACTTTAGCCTCGTTTATCTCAGGAAGCTGACCAAGAGAAACCGCAATTAACTGAACGATAAGAAGCATGAGTGCCATGCCAATGAACGGGATATATTCATTTACTTTCAAAATAATCTCCACCCATAATATAGTGGAAGGTTTTAAAACGTTTGCTCAACTTTCATACTCTTGGCTTCGGGAAATGATACTCTTGGCTTCGGGCAACAAACTATTTCTTTTACCCTTCAGAATAAGGAGAAGATGATAATAGGAACCTTAGGTCCTCAAGGCACATTCTCTGAAAAAGCAGCAAGGCAGTGGAATGATAAAGCAGAATTGCGATACTATGATGACATCTTAGATGCCGTAGATGCGCTTTTGCGAAATGAAGTGGATTACAGTGTCGTGCCTATTGAAAATTCTCTTGAAGGGTCGATCACCCTCACGCTTGACCTTCTTATGGAACAGCAATTAAAGATAATAGGCGAGGTTATAGTGCCGGTAAAACTCTGCCTTCTTTCGAAAGGAAAAAAGGAAGATATAAAAATAATCATGTCGCATCCCCAGCCCCTGTCCCAGTGCAGGAAATATATTAAAAATAATTTTAAGGGTGTGGAAGTAAGGTCGTCTCCAAGCACTTCCCACGCGGCGAAGCTCGCCCGTGAATCAAACGAAATCGCAGCCGTAGCATCCGGGGAATCAGCAGTTCTGTACGGCTTGAATATACTGGATGAGAACATACAGGACGCTAAAGAGAACTTCACCCGCTTTATCGT
>JAPZAN010000197.1 GCA_027460605.1 Candidatus Methanoperedens sp. | reverse complement strand
CTGGAAGGAATAGTTAAGGAATTGAAATAGATCGAAAAAGAACCACAATGAAAGTAAATAATTGCAGATGCCTGCAAATAAAATAAGGAGGATATGTGGTCTCAATTGAGATTAACGGGCAAAAATCAGATTTAAAAGAGAATGCAAGCCTGAAAGATGCAATCGAACTATCAAAAGCATTCTATATTCCGGGCACAACTATCGGAATCCTGAAAACCGGAACGCAAAAAGAACAGGCTACATCCGAGTATAAAATCATTACCAGCAGGGGGGAGTTCAGGATAGAATTGTCCGGCGACCCCGGGTTATGGAATAAATTCAGTCATGATTTCCCGGGCACGAATGCACACTGGGAAACCACAAATTCCATTGCGTTCGGTCCTGTCGGAACTGATATCATCCCGCAAAGGATGGAACAGAAATATAACAAATACGATGTTTTTTTGGGGACAGGCGGGTACGATGCGAAAAATTCATACCTCATGCTTGCGAAAAATAAGCATATTTCGGATTACGGCAGCCCGAAAGACGCGGTTATTGCAAAGGTCATAAGCGGCAAGAATGTTATTTCAGGTCTTAAACAGGGAGACACCATACTGAAAATAGAACCTGTTATTAAATGGGAAACGCTCCTTGATAAGGTATCCACTTCTGACTTGAATCTCAAACTTGAAGACGGGATGAAAATTTTCACTTATTTTAAGGTGGACCTGTCGAATGAATCCCCTGAAGGAGCGGAACATTTCCTTGCTCTCATAAGGAAAAAGGTTTTCGCCGTAGACACTTTCTCAAACTCATTCATATCGGATGATGCATTAAAAGGCGAAGGATGCCGTTATGAGCACTGGGACGCCCGTTCCGAAGGGGCTGTAGCAGTGCGCACGGATGGTCTGGGAAACGGAAGGGTGTATATCTACAAAGAAGACAGGACATCAAGCGCGGTTCACAGCGTTGTAGGGCATGTTTCACAGGGGATAGAACTTATCAAAATAGCAGATGCAGGAAGCAAGCTTGGGGTTATATCAAATCCCGGGCGCGTCATGGTCCTTGGGCAGGGTTTTAAGGAAGCCGAAAAATTGTTAAGCGAGCACGGGTTAAAACTTGAAAAACAGGGATATACAGGCGATGATGCGATAATAGTAGAACAGGACCCCGATACCACAATTGAAATCATAGGCGCAGGCGGGGTCACAGCTCTTGGCGTGAAATCCGATAAAATAATCAATGTCAGGTTTTATGATGATAAAGCCCCAATAACTCTTGACTTCTTCAGGCATTCACTGCGCCTGAAAGACAGGCCGTTAGGACCATTGCCGGTGGTTTTCACATACGAAAATACTTACCTTTTCAGGTCAGAGAAAGAAGCTGAGGCTTACAAGGAAATCAATCCCGAGAATGTTCCTAAAACCAGAGTCGCAGCAGGTGAAATCGGCGTGACCAACCAGGCTGCAAAAAGATATGGCATGATAGGGGTCAAGCTTACAGATGATGAAAAATACGGTCCTACGGGAGAAAAGTTCGAATGTACAAATATAATCGGGAAAGTCATTGAGCCGGAACGATTAAAGGGTTTTAAAGCAGGCGATATAATTTACATAAGAGAGGTTTCATAATGGATACCATAACCAAAATGGTTGTAATCAATTCGTCAAAACTGCTGCCAAGCGATGTAGTCATAAAGCTTTACGAATCCAATGCCGATGTTCTGGTTAAGGAAACCTGTTTCGGGGTCATGGTATCGGGGGAACGCCAGGTAGTTGATTCTCTCCTTTCCAACATTCGCAAACTGGACCCGTATGGCATTTTCATTAAAGAGCGTGGCTTTGCACCAGGCGAGCCATACCGCTGCAGGGCGACAAGACGAGGCGGGGCAAGACCCGGATTCCACAATCTTGAGAATGAGGATAAAATGCTGCCGCACATCGCTTCAGCGCTTCGGGCACTGGATAAAGGTGAAATTCCCAGACTAAAACAAAAAAAGAAAAAACTCGATATAGAAAAACTTAAAGATATTATTAAAGAAACAGAGGTATCGCAATGAAGGTTTTTATTTATCCTACAAACAGTCTTATTCTTTCGGACCTGGTTGAACGCTTTGGTCATGAACCGCTTGCAATAATGCAGGAAATAGGGAAGAAAGTCAAATCACAGGGACTTGATTCACCCCCTTTGAACATCACGCCCGAAGACCCGAAGTTCGGGTTGAAATATGCGGCTGTGGAAGTCCCGTCAGGCGTGAGGGGAAGGATGTCGCTTTTTGACCCGCTTCTTAAGAATGCAGAAGCTGCCATTGTTGTCCGCGACCCCGTAATATCGTTTGGCTGCATGGGCTGCGCGAGGACGAATGAACTTGTCAATTTCTTATTGCGGGCTAAAAAAATCCCGCTTCTTGAGCTGGATTATCCATCAACCGAGGAAGATGCGAAAGAATTTGTATATAAAATATCGGAATTCTTAAAATCCCTCAAACCCGCGGAGGAAAAGAAATGACTTCAACTGAAAACCCTGTGAGGATAGCCCAGCTTTCATGCGGCGCAGAGTATAGCGGGATACAGAAAGAAATAGATTCCGCTGTCAAGCAGGTAAATGCGGTTATGGTCTATCCCGAAGTGGATATTGCGGATATTGAATCAATCGAAGAGGAATTCGGGCTTAAAGTGGCAAGTCCCGACCTCAAGCTTGTGATGGCGCGGGCAAAAGCCATTGTGACCGGAAAGGTGCATGTCGATGCTGTTTTTGTTGCCACCTGCTTCAGGTGCGCCGAAGCCGCACTTGTGAGGAGCGAAGTGCGCCGCTACATACATGAAAAAACCGGTATCCCGGTCATAAGTTACTCATTCACGGAACGAACAACTGCGGGAACCCTTCTTACAAGAATGGAGGCGCTCACCACCACAGCCCGCAGGAAGAGCCTGCTTGCAAGAGAAAAGCAGAGCGGTCTTACGGCAGGAATTGATTCAGGAGGAAGCGTATGCCAATGCATTGAAGGAAGCAGGGGTTAAACGCGAAGAAATACAGGCTCTCGGTACCACAGGTTACGGGCGTTTCCTTATCGGGGAACATTTCAAGGCAGACCTTATCCAGGAAGAAATTACGGTTAATTCAAAAGGGGCAGTTTACCTTGCAGGCAAGCAAAAAGGAACGGCGACCGTTCTTGATATCGGAGGCATGGACAATAAGGCGATATCCGTCATTGACGGCATTCCCGGAATGTTCACGATGGGCGGCATCTGCGCAGGGGCTTCGGGCAGGTTCCTTGAAATGACTGCAAAAAGGCTCGGCGTGAGCATAACTGAGCTTGGGGCGCTTGCAGTGAAAGGAAAAGCCGAGAATGTCAAGATGAACAGCTACTGCATCGTCTTCGGTATCCAGTCCCTTGTAAATTCACTGGCAGCAGGAAGCGCTCCCGAGGATGTGGCAGCGGCAGCCTGTCACAGCGTCGCAGAACAATTATTCGAGCAGCAGCTCCAGGAGATTGATGTGAAGGAACCTGTTATAATGGTTGGCGGCACCTCTCTTATTGAAGGGCTGCCAAAGGCAGTTGAGGAATTGTTAAAAGTAAAGGTCATCGTCCCCGACAACGCGCAGTATATAGGAGCGGTAGGGGCGGCGCTGCTTGTTTCAGGATTCATTTCCAAATAGGAGCTACAATGGAACAGCTTGAGACATTTATTGTTGAATCTCCCGATGCTGTCGGGGCTAAAACCACACGAAGCCTTATAATGGATACAATTGCAGACCTTTCCCTCTCGCGTGTTATAGGGCGTTTGCGGGTTTTTGTGGACCCGGTTGAACCAGTTTTCATATTTGCAGCCTTGCTGCGCCTTGGCACACCTTCTATCAAGCTTAAGGATTTTGCCAAAGTCGATATGGGTTCGCTAGGAAAGGACGAGATTAAAATAGAAATTGATAAAGAAGCATTCACAGTTAAATTACTCAATAAACTCTGGGCAAGATACGGCAAGGAAAATATCGAGCAGCCCGATAAGAAAGTATTAATTGTAAAAACAGACCCGATAAAAGAACTGGACGCCATGCGCGAACTTGTAATCGAGGAGCCCCAGCAGGAAGTCCTTGACAGGCTCATCGATGCCATTGCCCTTCGCATAATACCAGAAGGTTTCAGGGTGCGAAAACATGAGCTTTCGATGTCGCATGTACTTTTCGTGGCTTCCGAGGATACGCTGAAGCCTGAATGGCTGGCGAAAGGAAAGGACATGCTGGAGTCACTGCGGAGGGAAGAAAATGCTTGAACCTATTATGTATGTAGGCGGTGTCTATAAGCACAATCATTTAGTGGAACTGGTGGAAGACCTTGGCGGATATATCCTCCAGAAAAACGTGATGCAGACCGAAGTCGTCCTGTTGATGCTTGTCCCCATAAATGATATCGCAATCGTTGAAGCCAAGGCAAAAGAGCTTCTCGGAAAGCTCACGCGGGCACCGCTTACAGGAAGCGAAATCGCCACCGTCGCGCCAACGCTTGCTTATCATCATCTCCCGCACCTTGATTGCGATGTGGCGGAGTTCCTGAGAAAACAGGGCGCCAAGACAAATATGGTCGGGCTTGCGCGTGGAGTCGGGAAGAGGATTTGCCAGCTTACGGCTTATGAACGCGACCTTATTAATGAACATGATGTGGCTGTTTTCATCCTGGGGAATTATGAGCACTGCATCATCGAAAAGTCAAAAAGGCTTTACGAGGGGATTGAAATACCGGTTGTGGTCACGGGCGCGCCTGAATTGAGAACTGAGGATGTCCCGAATGCAACCGCGTACGTGGGCAATTTTGGCAGGATTTTGCATCATATGCGGCATTCCGAGGAGCTTCGCACCCTGGATAAGCTTGCGGAAGTAATTGGTAAAGTCCTGGATGATGTCAGGAAAGAGATTGCAAAAGACCCGCCTTCCATAGCTCCGCCGCGCATCAAGAAAGAAATCGAGGAGCAGGTTCAGGAGATAATCGACAGTCTTCATCCTCTTCCGATAACATTGCAGTTGAACGGCGCGAGGGTCAAACTGCCTTATGAGGAGTTCCATGAGATGTTAGAGAACATCAGGTTCGTTGAAGGGGTTACGATGAAGGAGGTGGCGCAGGTTTTGCCTTCGAAGATGAGGAATTTTATTTTGATTAAGCCGAGGCCGAAGAGTGAGACGGGGTTTGTGATATGACACTACCTCCTACAGATGAAGAAACGCAGGAAATTTATAAAATATATTGTCAATTAGCTACAATTATCCATGACTATGCAGTTGGTCAGCAACTATACAAAAAAAATTGTTATTCGTGGGCGATTACTGCGAATTATTACTCTCTAATGCACTGTGGTAGATTTATATGTTTAATAGGTATAAAAGATTGCCCCAAATACCATAGCGACTTACATAATTTTCTAAGTGGAAAAGAAAATAAATTTGAAAGAAAATCAGGAAAATCGGTTGATGATTTGTTAAGGAATTTGCAACATATTGGCGATTATACAAAATTATACAATAAAATAAAAATCTTAGGTCTAAAACTGGAAAAAATCAAAAAAATAAGAGAAAATAATAGCTATGATTTCTTTATAATCTCGCATCAGATAAATCATTCAATTCTTGAAACTGAATTTCCAAAAGCCTACGCAGAAATTAAAAAATTAAACTACGAATATCTAAACTTTGTTTTTGAACTATTTGTAAGCTACATTAATTCCTTGGATTATAAGGATTATTTCATTGGATTTTTAAAAGATACTAATAATAAATATACTTGGGCTTTTATAGATTTAATCAAGAACCTGAGTATTCAGAATATTGAACCACAGCTAATTGAAGAGATTAAAATTTTAATTGATGAAAAGTTAATACGTAAGTTGGTTGGAGGTATTTCTTTAGATGATTCTTTTTTTAATCCTATTACATATGGTTTCTATCCTGAAAAATATGATAAGATGAAAGAATTTATTAATAATATAAATGATTTGACTGGATCAAGGGTTGTATGAGCAGGGATAAAACTCTCGATAAAATTCTCACCGGCAAAAGCGACCGGAACATAAAATTCAATGATTTGAGAAAACTTTTATTGCGTTACGGTTTTTCCGAGAGAATACGGGGAGATCATTATATATTTTCGAAAGAACATATTTTTGAAATAATTAACTTACAGCCATTGAAGGATGGAAATGCAAAACAATATCAAGTCAAACAGGTAAGAAACTTGTTTCTTAAATATAAATTCCATTTAATGGAGGACTGAATATGAAAGAGGATATAAAATACGAAATGGTCGTATATTGGAGTGAAGATGACGACGCCTATATTGCGGAAGTGCCTGAGCTTCCTGGTTGCATGGCGGATGGCAGGACGTACGAAGAAGCGATAAAAAATACACTCACTGTAATAAAAGAATGGATAGAAACTGCTATGGAACTTGGAAGGGAAGTACCAAAGCCTAAAGGTAGGCTGATATACGCTTAGAAAAGTGCATTAAGGCATGAACGACATTAACCCAAATCTCATAAATCTCTTCATCATCCCTTTCTCATTTCTAATTGTAGTTCTCTCCGTACTAATAATCCAATCAATTACAATAAACATAGTCAGCCGCCATCTCGGCAACATCTCATTCAAACACCCGCGATTGTTCCGGGCAATGAACTGGTGGGGCGTATTCATCCATGAACTCAGCCATGCCATTACAGCGCTCCTGACCCTGAATAAAATAAAAGAATTTAAAGTCTCCTCAACCGGCGGGCATGTTACGCATTACAGCAGCGGCTCCGGATTTTTCCAGTGGCTGGCTACCCAATTAATCAGCGCATCCCCGGCATTTGTGCCGCCGCTAATGGTGGCGATACTATTGGGATATTTGCATTACATTGACCTTGGGAATTTCACCTTTGATTTCGGGTCGTTAGAACTGGCTAGCGTATTTTCAGGTTTATACCTCGGTTTAATTCCCTATATCGTAAAAACCGTCGGGCTGCTGCTGGTAAACCTCGATTATTCCAGAGTTGAAAACATTCTTTTGCTGTTGATTTTAACTTTTTCTTTTTCGGCTGCAAAACCAAGTTCAATTGATAAAAAATCCGGCATGCAGGGGGACTTACAATCGTTGATAGAAGGATTTTACAAATTCCCTGTTTACACATTACTATCTGTGCTTGTTTTCACAGGGATTTTCTGGATATTATTGAAATTGAATCCGGCATTCTTTTTATATGTTGTAATGTTTTTGATATTACTGCCGATATTGTCTGTTTTTGCCCTGGTGTGCAACTACATGTTTATAAGACTGGTAAATCTTTTTGATAATTCTTCAAAACTTCGTATTATAATATCAATTTCAGCCTTCGTTCTTGTTTATTTTTTTATGAAACAATATACCGGGGAGCGATACCTGATAAATATAATAAGCGCCTGCGTACTGGTAGGGATTTTGAAGCTGGCAAAATAATTAATTCAGCCCATAGTAGTCATATAAATACCAAAAACCCAATAATAACATGGGAGGAAACCTATGGAATTAAAATCAATTAAAATCATTGCGCCTCGTGATACAAACCTTATTCTCGGGCAGACGCATTTCATCAAAAGCGCTGAGGATTTATACGAAACCCTTATCACTGGCGCCCCGGGTATCAAATTCGGGCTTGCGTTCTCCGAAGCCTCGGGAAAGTGCCTTGTCCGCAGCGACGGGAATGACGATGAGCTGGTAAAAGCGGCAGAAGAAAATGCTCTTGAGCTTGGTTGTGGTCACAGCTTCATAGTATTCATGAGAAACGCTTATCCAATAAATGTCCTGAACGCCATAAAGAACGTGCAGGAGGTATGCAATATCTTTTGCGCTACGGCAAACCCTGTCGAGGTGATTGTGGCAGAGACCGTACAGGGCAGGGGCATCCTCGGAGTCGTTGATGGTGAATGTCCGAAGGGAATCGAGAGTGTTGAGGACAAAGAAGAGCGAAAAACCTTCCTGCGCTCAATCGGGTATAAGAGATAATGGGAAAGGATTACCTGAAAGTCAGGGTTCCAGCGACATCTGCCAACCTTGGCGCCGGCTTTGATGTGTTTGGAATAGCGCTTGAAAACCCGGCCGATATAATAGAGGTTGAAAAAAGCGATAAAACAATAATAACCGTTAGTGGAAGAGATTCGCGATTCGTGCCGGTTGACCCCAAAAAGAATACTGCGGGAATTGTTGCTTCGCTACTTGATAAGCCTGTGAAAATCAAGATACAAAGGGGTATTCCACTATCAAGCGGGCTTGGCAGCAGCGCGGCGCCAGCGGCAGGGGTGGCATTTGCACTAAACGAAATGTTCTCTCTCGGTCTTTCAAGGGAAGAGCTTGTCAGGATAGCGGCGCAGGGGGAGAAAGCTGCTTCAGGAGCAGCTCATGCTGATAATGTCGCACCTGCAATTTATGGCGGTTTTGTGATAGTGCATAA
>JAPZAN010000196.1 GCA_027460605.1 Candidatus Methanoperedens sp. | reverse complement strand
GGCAACTCATCTTCAGTGGATACAGGGAATATGTTGCTGATGAGCCAGGAGAGAACGTCTTTTTTGCCTGTGATATGGAGATTCTCTCCCCCGACACTGTATTCGCCGCCGAGTTTTCTTGTAAGTATGTAAGTCAAATTATTTGCGAGAACTTCAACAGAAACCATACCTGATTTTTCCCCGCGGCGCAGGAAGTCTGCATCTTTGTAGGGCAGGGAGTCAAACAGGACGTATCCGATTGCTTCGAGGATGGTGGTTTTTCCGTGCCCGTTCTGGCCGCAGATGCCGTTTATGCCTTCCTTGAACTCGATGGTTGCATGACGGTAGGATTTGATGTTTTTTAATTCCACGGATTTAATAAGCATTTATTCCCCCATGCGTGAAAGTAAGGTCTGTTGGGGATTTTCCGTCTTATCTGTCATGGTATTATTTTCTGAGGCACCGCTTTTTATTTTCGCAAAGCTCCATCTCAATTCTTTAAGAACTGAGTTCGCTTCGATATTCGCAGTAGCCATCTTTTTCACTTCGACCATTATCTTTACGACATCATCCGCATTGTCCCTGTACCTCCCGTCAAGTTTTATCCGGTCTGAGAATACACGAAGCTCTATCTGCTCGCGCGTAAGCCCCCGCACGTCGCCCTCTTTGACGGCGTATGGCGAATTTGTCCGCTGGAGCTTGACCTCAGACCACAGGGGTTTAAACTGTTCGATAAGCATATCCCTGATGCGCTCAAGGTTCACATCGGATTTCGGGAAGTTCATCTCGCCATAGAGCATGAGTTCGATAAGCGGTGCCTTATCTGATTGGACTGTCGGCTCTCTTTCGATTTTAGCATTGATTTTTGAATAAAGGTCTTCGGGAGTGGCAATATCGCTCATGTCAAGCCTGATGCGCCTGACAGGGCGGGTAATGGGAGAAATGAGTTTTGCACCATTATCCCGGACATGATAGAACCCTTTTGCCATATCATATTCGTTCAAGGACATCATTTCAACGCTGCCCGGGTTGAAAATCCATCCGTCCAATTCGTAATGCGTATGATAATGCCCGAGCGCAAGGTAATTAACAGCATCTTTCAGGGGGAGGAGAGAATTGTATGGGATTTCCCCCGCAACTTCCTGCTTTACCTGTCCTTCAATGCCAAAGTGCATCATCAGGATAGTATATTTTTCCCCGTTTGCGGCATTTATTTTTTTTATCTCATCTGCAATCTGGGGGATTATGGAAGCTGTGCTTGCGCCAAGGTATTTCACGCCGAAAATGCGGAAATTGTCCAGCTCGACGAAGTCGCCCATGAGTTTCACACCATTGGCTTCTTTTAGCCTTATGAGCCTGAGCAGTCCCTGTGAATTGAGTATCTCAAGCCAGCTTTTGCCGTCCTGGTGGAAGGCAAGGTCGTGGTTCCCCTCGATGGCATATACCTGTGTGGATGGGCTTTTCGCTTTGAGTTCAGAGAGCACCTTATACGCCTGCTCGTACGTGGGCGCGTTTATGTTCCGCTTGTGGAAAAGGTCGCCTGAGATGAGAATGAACTCGACCTTGTGGTCGATGGCGTAGGTTATGACAGATTGGAAGGCGCGGGCGTAATCGCGGAAGCGCTCGATGAGTCCGTACTGGGCATAGCCGAGGTGGAAGTCGCTCGCGTGCAGGAAGTTCATGGGTAGTTAAAAGGGCGTCAGGGTTAAAAATGGTTATGGGAGCGGGGCGAAAGTGATGGTTTTGTTAGACTTCTCTAATAGTCATTATTTCAACTTCTTGGTTTCTTTTTTCCCTGTGATACTGAGAAAATTCTCTGAGCTTACCACTTTTCTTCCTGTTTTCTTCTCAAGTTCCTTCCTCGCATTTCCTGCAATTTTCCCTCCCTCCTTTGAAGAGTCGAAACACTCATTGAATCCTTTTGAGTCCCTAGATTTAGTGATTTCTGTAGTAGATTTTTCCCCAAGCATGGTGAAAATCAATTCCAGGTCGTTCATGTGGTCTCTCAGGTTCTGGTTTTTATTCATCGGGTCTAAGCTTTTTATTTTTCTATGTTCATTGATTGACTTCCCGAAAGTCGCTTTAGAAATCTCATTTGTAAGGATGGCATAATCTCTTTTTTCGTCAACTCCTCTTTCTTTCCACTCATCCGTAAGTTCCTGCCTGATAGCAATCCCCCGCAGCCTTTTTTCTATCCAGTCTTCTGGATAGCCTTTGAGTTCGTAATACTCTTTTGCCCTATCCTGCGCCAGTTCGGGATTTTCTATTTCCTGTATCCTTTCGTATCCAACTTTTGCCAGCCATCTTTTGAAGGGTTCAGCTCTTTTTGAAGGAATGGACTGGATTATCCTGAACATGGATTCGGTGTTTGCGCAATCGGTTTCGTATTTTTTTCCGTCGGATGATGGCAATTTCAGTTGTACGATTTTATCGTACAGCTCAAATCCTTCTTCATCAAGCCTCGTTTTTAAATCAGACCAGTATCTTCTGGGTATGGAACTGTCAGTCAAAACTCCAACGACATCAACCACAGAGAAATACCACTGGCTATCATGCCATGTTCGTCTTATTTTAGTTCCCTCGAAAACTATCAGTGCGTCTTTTGATTCCATGTTATTTCCCTTTGTTAAAGTTCATGGATAGTAAAGAGGACGTTATGGTTAAAAAGGGTTAGGAGAGCGGGGTGAAAGTGATAAGAGCCATCAAACAGCGACTTCGACCTACTGGATGCCAAGAAATTTAAAGGTATTTCTTAAAATCTCTCCGTAAAATGAACCCAGCCCCCCTTCACTTGCGCGCGACGGGAAGGCGCGTGGTTGCGCTGATTTTTGAAGGTCATGGTCTCTGCTGGCAAAAGCCTTTATATCACAAACAACCATCTTTATTTCATGAACAACAGGGGCTTGGCTGGTGCATTCATGTTCGTTGGCGGAGTGCAATTCGTAATAGGAATGATTCTTGCAGAAATTTTCTATCCCGGGTACAGCGTTTCCGAAAATTACATAAGCGACCTGGGGGCTACATGTCGCGATACCTGTATAATCTATCAGCCCTCTGCTTTCATATTTAACACATCCGTCATTATCCTTGGCATACTTATCCTCCTGAGTACATATTGCATATGGCACGAATTCCAAAATTATCTGATATCCATATTGATCGGCCTTTCGGGACTGGGGGCGCTGGGTGTTGGATTGTTCCCTGAAACAACAGGCATTCTTCATTTGATCGTATCGCTCATCGCTTTTCTCTTTGCGGCTTTGTCAGCAATTGCTGCCAGCAAATTGGTTAAACCGCCATTTACTTATTTCTCAGTGGTTCTGGGGATTGCAAGCCTTGCAGCTCTTGTTTTGTTTGGGCTTCAATTTTATTTGGGGCTGGGCGCAGGAGGGATGGAGAGGATGATCGCATATCCTGTCCTGCTCTGGGTAATAGGCTTTGGAGGTTATTTGATGTCGCCCAAACAAGCCTGAACGACCGCAACTTATTTTTAGTATAATCAAATAATACATCAGCATGGACATACGGCAGTGTAAGAAAGGCTGTGTGGAATGCACGCCATGCGAAGACTGCGGAGCGCCTCAGTTCAATATAAATGTGGTATGTGGAAGCTGCTTAGGTTGCGAGACCCCGCACGTCGAAATGTACGAGTGGAAATAACTGGCATTTCATATTAGATTTCCAGTCAATAGTCCTTAGAGCAGGCTACCTTTAATATTCTTCACGACTTTTTTGCTCACATGAAAGACTTCATAGTCATCGGTCATAAAGCAGTAACAGCTCCTTTTTCCCTGAACGACCTTCCGGGCGCAGCAGGACGCATGGACATCCTGTGCAGGTGTGTTAATGCCGCGCTATTTCTTTCCCATGACTTAAGAAGGGACGTTCGCGTGCATCTTGTCCTGAAAGGAGAGCCTGCCCCGCCGAAACTCGTCCGTTTTGACGGCGCCGCAGTCAGGTACTTGAGCCCGGATGAGCGTAGCGCAGCCTCGCTTATAAAAAAAGCGCTTGAGAAGAACGCACAGGACTTCTGGACAGAATCCATGCCCGGGGTGAGCATCAGGAAAGGTGATTTTGGCGACCTCCTACGCGAATTGAATAAAAAAATAATATACCTTCGAGAAGACGGGGAAGATATACGCGGGAAAGAACTGGGGGAATCGCCAGATGGCTTTTTATTCGTGCTTGGCGACCATATGGGATTGACGGGCGATGAAGAGAAAATAATCGAAGGGTACGAACATGAAATCGTGAGCGCAGGTCCGCTATCCCTGCATGCCGACCACTGCATCATAATATTGCATAATGAGATGGACAGGGCAGAGAAACATATTTAGAACACAGCGCATATTGAGAGCGGATGACAATCCTTGACACAGCCCGCAAAATCCTGCACGAAGGCCCAATATGCGATCACTGCCTCGGGAGGCAATTCGCAAAACTCTCGACGGGATTAAGCAACGACCAGCGGGGAAAAGCATTAAGAATCACGCTTGCAATGCAGGCAGGCGCGGAAAAGGATGATACATTGCAGGAAGAGCTTGCAAAGAGCGCCCAAAACAAATGCTGGGTATGCAATAACCTGTTCACACAAGTTGATTCGTGGGCCGAGAAAGCCGTCCGGGCACTTTCAGATTATGAATATGACAATTTCCTTGTAGGAACGAAAGTTACAGGCTTGTTAGCGGAGAATGAAGAAATCATCTGGGCTGAAAGCGGGACAACGTTTGCCGAGCCCCTTAAAACAGAATTGAATCGGGAAGTGGGAAAACGTGTGGAAAAAATTACGGGTAAAAAGGCAAACCTTAAAAAACCGCAAATCGTGGCGCTTCTTGACCTTGAGAATGATTCAGTAGATGTTGAAATAAATTCTTTGTACATATATGGCAGGTACAGGAAACTCGTTCGCGGGATTCCCCAGACAAGGTGGCCGTGCAGGGAGTGCGGCGGAAAGGGCTGCGAGAGATGCGACAATACTGGAAAAATGTACCAGGAGTCGGTGGATGAACTTATCAAACCACATCTTATGGCTGCCGCTCGGAGCGAGGATACTGCTTTTCACGGCGCCGGGCGCGAGGACATAGACGCGTTGATGCTCGGTGACGGCAGGCCGTTCGTGGTCGAGGCGAAGAAACCGCATGTGCGGAAGATAGACCTTGATGTGCTTGGCAGAATGATAAACAGCAAAGCAGAGGGTAAAATCGAGGTATCGGGTCTTAAGTTCGTTGAAAGCGAAATCGTTGAACAGCTAAAATCAATGAAAGCCGATAAAGTGTACCGTCTTAAAATTGTACATGGCACAACAGAGGAAAAACTTAAATCATGCATTGACATATTAAGCGGGACTATCATCAAACAGAAAACGCCCACCAGAGTGCTTCACAGGCGTGCCGACCTTGAACGGATGCGTAAAGTTCATTCGGTTAATCTGGAATCATTTGAAACAAATACCGCAGTCCTCGTTGTCAATTGTGAAGGAGGGCTCTATGTCAAGGAACTGGTTT
>JAPZAN010000195.1 GCA_027460605.1 Candidatus Methanoperedens sp. | reverse complement strand
CGCTCATTAACGATTCCATGGTCAATGAATGGACGTATATCGAGCCTGCGGAGCGCAGTATATCCTCCCGCGTCTGCGCCACAATAGGAACGGGCTTCCACGGCTCTTCATCGCTTTTCACGGTCACCACGGCGCTGTCGATCAAGCCTTCTTCCAGCGCGTACAGCAGCATCGAGGTCACAACGCCGCCGTCCTGCCCTTTCACCTCCGAAAGTAAGGTTCTTGCAGTGAAGACATCGCGCACGCTCCCGATAAGGCTTGATTCAGTGGTTATGGTGCGGGGGCACTGGTTGTAGCACACGCCGCATGCGGTGCACGGCCCTTTGAGAGTCGGCTTGCCG
Source organism: Candidatus Methanoperedens sp. (assembly GCA_027460605.1). Lineage (GTDB taxonomy): Archaea > Halobacteriota > Methanosarcinia > Methanosarcinales > Methanoperedenaceae > Methanoperedens. The sequence continues at coordinate 5,153 of JAPZAN010000195.1, read as the reverse complement.
TTTACCACTGACAGCACTTCGCAGCTTGCCACGCAGGCGCCGCAGAGCGTGCAGATGCCCGGGTCTATGATTTCGCGCTTGAGCTTGCCGAATGAGATTCGCTCTTTGTCCTTCAGGGAGCGCCGGACACGGATTACGCTTTTGTCAAGCTCATCGAATTTCTTTTTGCAGTCTTCGGAGCAGAAATAGTACTCTTTGTTTTTGTAGGTGGATTTGAATGGTGTTGTTTCGTCAACGGTTTTTTTGCAGATAGGGTCGATTGCCATTTTCTTAATAACCCCTTCTACTCATACAAGTTCTCTTAACAAATAGCTCTCATGTCCATATTTCATTGCTATTTCATGCAGTCTTGAGTCGTCTGAGATTATCGCGCAACCTGTTGATATGGCGCACGATAGTATTAGATTATCAAATCCACTTGCTTTTGTTTGTATAGCAGTTAAAATCGTAGGTTCTAATAGGTCGTAATCAAATAAAATCTGAATTGCGTGCGTCCTGACTTTTTCGACAGCTTCTTTTGCAAGCCATTCATCGTTTGTCATCCGAGAAACTACGGCGCCAACCTCTATTAAAACCACGGATGGTATGCACATCGCTATATTTTTGCGAACCACGTCTTCAAAAATTCGCAGCGCTTTAGTATGCAATTGCATTTGCTGCTTGTAAATCTCGTCTTCTTTTCGCCTTAAAGGTGGCACAAGGGCTTTAACAAGTACACTGGAGTCTATAGTGAGCGTTGCAGGAAGTCTAAAGGTCATAGGATTTTTCCCGCATTTCTCTGATTATAGATGTAGTATCCCTTTCATCAACTCGATGTGAGCCAATTTTTTGGACAAGTTGTCTGAGGCTCTTTATTTCGACTTCTGCATTTTCTACTTTATGGTGCTTTACTGACTGCATGATGTCATGAAGGGCTTTGTCCAATTTGACCAACCTGTCTTCTAAATCGATTGTTGATTCCATAGTTACTAATTTTTGTATCCTGTTTATATAATGCTTGCCATTAGTTTGGGGTACTAACATTCCATATACTTATTCTCACGGAATCATCAAGATTTGTTGTACCTTTCTCAACTTGGAGGGCATCAACTCGCCAATCCTCAGGTTTACCTTTTAAACCTCCGATAACTGGATAAAGGCAATCAATTATGGATTTTACTTCTCCTGTGGCAATATTTCCTATATTTAGTTTAAGTCCTCCGAATTGAAGGCGGATTACAAATCTGCCGTTGTTTTGCGATGATTCAAATTCTTTTAATGAATTAAGCCACGATGGAATTTGATTGTCTGTAGCTTTGCGGGGTAATTCACCTTCATAAACACCATCAAAAAGAAGATTTCCAAATAGACGAGTCATTTCTAGGGGTATCCTTGTTTCCGCCGATAATTGTAATCCACTTGGTTGGCCACAAATTTTCATTGCACGCCACCATTTGATATTCGGTCGTTTGCCACCAAACCAACCTAATTTGTTGACCAGAACCGAAAAGACAGGCTCACAAAGGTTATCTATGTCAAGCGGATGGTTATTAGGAGCCAGGGTCGGTAATATAAATTTTAAATTAAGTCCAAAGTTTTCACTGGAAGGAATAGGAATTGAGTAAACCGAACACTCTAACGCTTTCTTCCAAGGTACTTCTCCTTTTGTGGCAAAGGTAGCAGGGATGCCGTGCACCCAAAATTGATTACTGCTCCTCAACTCCCCTCCATGCTATAATAATACTCCCCCTCAGCCTTCTGCGTCCTGTCAAGCTGTGAACCCAGCTTATTCACCCTCGGTCTCTTGGTCTCCTCGTCCCGCCTGAATGTAATCCCAATCCCTTTAAGGAACCTGTTCATCCCCTGGCGCATATCAAAAGGCCCGTGTACCTCGCCCCTCTTCATCGGCTCGCCCTCGAACACAAGGAGCCTGTCGCTCAGCATGTCTATCATGTAAATATCATGGTCAACCACCATCGCAGTTACCTTATTGTTCTCGGCAAAGCGCCTGATGACCTTGGTAGCCAGCACCCTCTGCTCAACATCAAGATGCGCCGATGGCTCGTCCAGAAGATAAAGGTCTGCAGTTCGCGAGAGGCAGGCTGCTATCGCAACCCTCTGGAGCTCCCCGCCGCTTAAATCGTCAAGCTTCTGTTTCATGAGCCTCTCAAGCTGAAGCGGTCTTAGAATCTCTGTCTGGTAATAACTTGTATCGACTTCCCTGCTCAAAGAGCGAAGATAATCAGAAACCAGTACCGGGTCCTCGGCTTTGATATACTGGGGTTTGTAAGACACCTTGATATCCATATCTATCTTTCCGCTCGTTGGCTCTATTTCGCCAGCCAGTATCTTTACGAAAGTAGATTTACCAATCCCGTTCGGACCTACAATCCCGGTGACTTCGCCTTTCCTTATCTCGCCGCCCTGCGCCATGAGTTCAAATCCCTCCTCATATTTTTTAGAGAATTGTTCAAACTTCAACAGGGAAGGCACATCCTTCGCTGCCTGCGGCGCATGAATGTCAAACTTTATGGCTTCCGTGCGAATCCTGACATTCTCCTCGCGCAGGAACCCTTTCAGGTATTCGTTAATTCCTATCCTGACCCCTTTCGGATGGGTAATGACGCCGAAACCGCCGGGCGTGCCGTATGCGATATGAACGACATCCGCAAGCAAATCCAGGATTGCAAGGTCATGTTCTACCACCATTACGGCTTTATTCTCTGCAAGTTCCCTGATAATCCGGGCGGCTTTTATCCTCTGGTAAATATCAAGATAAGGACTTATCTCGTCAATGAAATAGAAATCCGCCTCCCTTGCAACGCAGGCTGCAAGCGCCACTCTCTGGAGTTCGCCGCCGCTTAATTCATCGATTTTGCGGTCAGTGATATCAGCGATATCAAGCCTTGATACGAGTTCCTTAAGTACTCCTCTTTCATCCGTTCTTGATAAAAGCTGCGAGACTTTCCCTTTGAATTTCCTGGGTATCATGTCCACATACTGCGGTTTTTGCGAGGTCTTTACCTTTCCTTTCGATACGCCTTCAAGGTAATCATGGAGCGCCGTTCCTGCATAATATTCAAGTATTTCTTCCCACCCAATCCTGCCCCGCCCGAGGTTAGGTTTCAAAGTTCCTGAAAGTATGTTTATCGCTGTGCTTTTTCCTATCCCGTTCGGGCCGAGGATGCCGGTTACTTTCCCGACAGTCGGGACTGGAAGCCCGTATAATGCAAACCCGTTCTTACCATATCTGTGCGTTGTCTCTTCAAGTTTCTCAGGCAGGCTGATAATCATGATTGAACCGAAGGGGCAGCGGTTGACGCAGATGCCGCATCCCACGCATAATTCTTCCGAGATGACGGGTTTTTCATCTTCCCCCATTACTATAGTCTCATCGCCCGTTCTCACTCTCGGGCAGAATTTGATGCATTGAAGCCCGCACATCTTGGGCTGGCATCTATCCCGGTCTAAAACAGCAAGTCGCATTAAACACCTACTTCATGGGTTTAACAGCAGCACCCAGATAACCCAGAAGTAAATTATGACCAGAAATTCCACATACAGCCAGTCTTTTGTTTCAAATTCCTTTACCCTGACCCCGATTAAAGGATAAATTCCTCTCTGGATGTAATATGAGAGGAGAAGAATCAACAGGACGACCAAAAACCAGGAAACGTCTTTCGCATCACCAAATTTTACAAAAAATAATATGGCAAAAGCCGCGCTTATAAATGCCGGCAATACCGTTTTTTTGATTCCTTCAATGAATTTCTGCTTCCGCTCTTCCGGCTTAGCGCTTTTCACAACCGGTACTTTTTCAATTTTCTTTTCTTTTTCGGTCACCACTATCACTTTTTCCTGTAAATCATCGTTCCGATACCTTCACGGGTGAACAGTTCAAGCAGCAGCGAATGCGGGGAGCTGCCATCGATAATATGAACCTGTTCAACTCCTCCTTTGAGTGCAGCGGCGCTTGATTTAACCTTGGGTATCATCCCGCCGCTTATGATGTTATTTGCAATAAGTTTATCAATCTCATCGAAAGCTATTCTGGAAATACGTGTTTTTTTGTCATTCGGGTCACGCAGGATTCCGGGTACATCCGTAAGCGCTATCAGTTTTTTTGCACCGAGAGCCGATGCTATATCTCCTGCCACCGTGTCTGCATTTACGTTAAGGTCATTCCCTTTTTCATCTGTTGCTATTGGCGATATGACCGGGATGTATCCCTTGCCTGCAAGAATCATGACTATTTCAGGATTGATAACCGCTGTCTCGCCAACCCAGCCAAGGTCGATTTCTTTCTCAACGCCGCCAACGGTCACACGCTGGGGAGCTAACTTCTTTGCCACGATGAGCCTGCCGTCGCTCCCTGAAAGACCTATGCCTTTGCCTCCATGCTTGCTGATTAACGAGACTATCTTGCTGTTTACATTTCCGACGAGCACCATTCGCGCAATCTCAAGCGTTTCATCATCCGTAACCCGCAAACCCGCCACAAATTCCGGTTTTTTCCCCATGCGTTCCATTTTCTCTGTAATCTCGGGCCCCCCGCCGTGCACTATCACAGGATGGATTCCCACGAATTTTAAAAGGACGATATCCTGCACTATCATCTCCATAATTTCGGGGTCGACAATGGCATGACCTCCCATCTTGATTACCATCATAGAGTCATAAAACTCGCGGATATATGGTAATGCTTCGATAAGGATATTCTCGCGTTTCTGCATAAGAGGGTAAAATGGGGAGATGGATATTAAAACTTATTCTTGATTTGACCGCTGTACAATAAAAAATGAATGAATTGCCAAAATACTATATTATAGCCTTCAGCAAATCCTTATCACGCAAGAGACCCAGAAGTTTTCTTGTGCTGTTTATTACCGGCAACTGGTCAATCCTGTTACGCCTCATTTTCCTTGCACAATCACTGGCCGGCGAGCTTAATGTGGCAGTTTCCTGCTCCCCTTTGAGTTTCATGATATCCTTTACAGGCGAATTGGGCAGCTGGATTTTGGAAACGCTGTAATACAAGCTCATGGTATCGCGCATTGATTCCCATGTCCATGCATCGTCATCTGACCCCGCTGACATATCTGACATCTCGGTTTTGTCCTCAATTACGCTTGCGCTGATAAGGTCCTTATCCGAAGCCACGCCGACCAGCGTCA
>JAPZAN010000194.1 GCA_027460605.1 Candidatus Methanoperedens sp. | reverse complement strand
CAAGCTCGTCTGCATAGACTTTGGGCTGCGTGGGCACAAGTTCATCTATATTAACCGTTTCACGGACAACATCCACATGTATATTATGGATTGCTTCAAGCGTCTTCTTGAGCGTCCAGACTTTTTGCGGGCTTGTTCTTTCGATATGCGAACGGATAACATCGGAATTCGTAATAATACCCCGCAGGTGCCCGTTCTGGTCTACGACAGGCAGTTTTGATTTACCCGACCTGAATATGACGCGCGCCACATCGCTCATTTCCATTTCGGTATCAGCGACGAGTATGTCCCTGGTCATGACATTGGAGATTTTCTCATCCAGTGATTTTTCAAGTAAACTTGAAGCCGATACATATCCTGTGACTTTGCTGTCCTCTACCACCGGAAAACCATCGTGTCCCGTCTTTCGAATCATATTTATGACATCCTTGACTGTATTTTCCGGGGAAACGGTATCTACGTCCTGTGTCATGTAATTCTTGACTTTTGGATGGTCGGTCATGTTATTTTGATAGGTATGGGCTTTTCCCTTTTTAAAAGTATTGTATATACCAATCTTTATTACCTATTGCAATCAACTTTTAATGGGTGAACATTACGAACGACTGGAACAGGATGGTTCTTGATATTTTAAAAGAGGCGATATCGATTGAGATTTATGGCAGGGAATACTATTCGATATTCAGCGAACTTGTCGAGGATGAGAAAGCACAGGCTGTCTTCAGGGGGCTTGCAAGGGACGAGGGGGAACACAGGGAACTTCTTGAGAAAGAGTACAAAAAAGTATCAGGGAAGCCAATAGATATCACAGAGCTTGATGAAGAGAACAGGGAAAAAGCAAAGCGGATTTTTCCGGAATCCCTTGAGCCGTTAGGTATCTCCGAGACAAAGGATGTTTTGACCCTCGGGATACGGACTGAGAAAAGGTCTATTGAGCTATATTCAACCGGCGCAAAAAAGATTGATATCAAGTCAAGTAAGGAATTGTTCCTGAAACTCATGCATTTCGAGGAGGAACATAAAAAGACGCTTGAGGAGGCTTTATATTATCTTGAGCAGGAAGGCTCTTGGTATGGTTATTCCCCTCCCACGATAGAGGGTTGAACCTGAATGGAAAACCTGCTTTTCGGCACGGCAGGCACACCATTAAGCTCAAAAGGAAACGACAGTATATCGGGCATCGGGCGCGTGCACGAATTGGGTCTTGGGTGCATGGAACTTGAGTTTGTCCGCGGCGTTAAGATGGGAGAGAAAACGGCGCGCAGTGTGAGGGAAGTGGCAAAAAGGCTTGAAATAAGATTGAGTGTGCATGCCCCTTATTATATCAACCTCAATGCTGAAGGCGAAACGCTAATCAGAAGCAAGGAAAGAATCCTGAACTCAGCAAGAATCGGAAGCGTATGCGGGGCAAAAAGCGTGGTAATCCATGCGGGTTTTATACAGGGCGGCGGAAGGCGGGCTGTTTATGAAAAAATAAAAAAAGAGCTTATTGATATCCGGGAACAATTAAAAAAAGAAGATATAGATATCATATTGAGGATTGAAACGATGGGGCGGGGCTCACAATTCGGAACACTGGATGAAGTGCTTGAAATTACTGAAGTGGTCGGCATGGTTTTTTCGAGAGTGGAGGACAGGCTTGGGCGTTTTGGGCTTGACAATATGCATATACATGTTTCAGGGATAGAATACACGGATAAAGGCGAGAAAAAACATCTTGTATTTTCTGAATCGGATTTCAAATACAAAGAGCTTGCGCAGGCTTTTTCGGATTTTGACATTCGGGGTATGGTTATCAGTGAAAGCCCGAACCTTGAAGCTGATGCGATGGCGCTGAAAAAAGAATATGATATGATGAAAAAATATAGTTCCCCACATAACATTTGATAATGGTATAAACCACAGAGTTCACAGAGGACACAGAGCAAAAACCACGTCTCTCTGTGCTCTCTGTGTCCTCCGTGGTTGATTATCTTTGTTGGGGCACATTTGCTCAGGACTGTAACATTAAACGATGCTCTTATTTACCATCTGTATATAAAGACAATTCAATGGAAGAACTCTCTGGAATAATAGAAAAAATACAAACTTCAGAAGAACTGGATTTCGAAGACGGGATGCTCCTCATGGAGTCAAAAAACCTCCCTCTCATCGGAGTGCTTGCTGATTATGTAAGGCAAAAAACTGTCGGCGATGGTGTCATGTTCGTGACCAACTGCCACATAAATTATACTAACGTCTGCACCTCCAAATGCAGGTTCTGTGCTTATTTCAGGGAGGAGGGACAGAATGGAGCTTTCACACTTACCATCGATGAAATACTGGAGAAAGCTGAGAGAGCCTCGAATATGGGCGCCACTGAATTGCACATCGTGGGTTCGCTAAATCCCGCGCTTCCATTTGAATATTACGAAGAAGTGCTCAGTCGGCTTCATCAAAAGTATCCGGCAATGTCCCTCAAAGCATACACGGCTGTTGAAATTGCCCATCTTGCGAAGGCTTCGGGCATGAGCGTCAGGGAAGTACTCCTCCGTCTTAAGAAAGCGGGACTTACGGGTCTTCCCGGCGGCGGCGGCGAGATATTCAACGAAGAAACGCGCAAAAAAGTCTGCCCTGATAAAATAACAGGTGAGCAATGGCTCAGGGTCATGGAAACCGCCCACAGCCTCGGAATAAAAAGCAATGCTACGATGCTTTACGGGCATATCGAGACGCATTCCGATATTGTTGACCATATTCTCAGGATAAGAAAATTGCAGGAAAAAACCGGGGGGTTCCAGGCATTCATTCCCCTGAAATTTCACCCTGATAACACCGAACTACAAAAAAACGGGCTCGTGCAATACGGCCCAACAGGTTTTGACGACCTTAAAATAATTGCAGTCTCACGTCTTTTATTAAACGGCTATATTAATAATATCAAAACATACTGGGTCATGGTGGGCGAGAAACTTGCGCAGGTGGCGCTGCATTATGGCGCAAATGATATAGACGGCACTGTGATGGAAGAACGCATTACACATGCGGCAGGCGGCGCAACGCCAGAGTATATGCCAAAAGAGAGGCTAATCCGGTTAATAAGAAATGCAGGCAGGGTTCCGATAGAAAGAACGACGAATTATGAGATAATAAAAGAGTATTGAAATCTATTAAATTAGGCGAGAAGGGTAGAATTTTCATATAACGTTTCGAGCTTTGAGTTGGTGGGCTTTGGAACACTCAACTGTCTGCCCGTAATCAGTCTATTAATTGCCAACTGTTTATACTCGCACTGTCCACCCACTAATGCAAAGCCCGTGTTAGTGGCAGATTTTTTTTATAATTTGTCGTTTAACTCACTTAATAATTCTTTTTGCTTTTTCTTTTTTATTTCAGGTGCTTCTTTTTGTAAATATTCAAGTCCATGAAATAAATTCCCTTGTTTACGGTTTTGTCTTGGCTCGATACTTTCAATAAGAACTGCCTCTAAAGTGTCGCCCAAATTTTGAACACTAATATTTTCATATTTTTTGTTATTGTCAAGCCCACCATTTTCGTTAACTGGATAAAATCCAAACCAAGAAAATCTGTCCCAGCGTCCGCTTAATCTGTCCGATGTATGGTTTTTTAACCTTTGTCCAAGAGGTTGGTCTATTGCTTGACCAACATAAATTATTTCTCGGCTGTCGTGAAGCAAATAAATTCCAATTTGGTCTTTAAAATTTACTTCTGATGCACCGATTTGTTGAATACCAAGAAGGTCGGGAATGGTTTTCCAATATACATGAGTTCGATACCAATAAATGCCAAAAGCATTAATAATCTTGTTATTTTCTGTCCGAGTTCTTTTTTCAGATATTTTTCCTCCATTTTCTTCATCCGTCAGAAGTTGTGAACGGTCGTCAAGAAATTTTCTTAAAATATATATTCCTTTATCAACTTTTGCAAAAATGGATTTTTCCTTATCGGTATTAATATCAGTAGTTAGAACACTACTTACTGTGTCTTGTGGTGTAGCACCAAGAGATTTTCTATATCCTCTTTCGGATATGAGTTCTGCAATGTCAGTGTAATGAAGTGCTTTTTTCTCTTCTTCAAGAACTTTTTCAATTGCTTCTTTCCATTTTAAATCGGATTTTTCCATACGTTACACCTTTATTTCTTTAAAATCCATGTATCCAATTGCCTGTACAAAATGCTATAAACCAAGCTCAGCGCGTTTCAATTCGCTTTTCTTCTTCTCAAGGAAATTATAAACTGGACCATGGGCTGAGCCTGAAAGGAGCATATCAATGCCTGCTCTTGCCACCGCATTTTGTTCAGGAAATCCTATTATGCTCACTGTTTTTCCATAAACTGAGATATGCACGTTGGTAAGGCTCTCAAAAACCTCGCGTGATTTACCGCCTTTACCTATGATTCTTCCTTTGATACGCTGCAGGTCTTTTTCTGTTCTTGCAATATTTGACAGGTCCATTGTTTCAAACAGCAGAAGCTCTTCATCGAAAAGCTTAAGGGCTTTTTCAGGGCTGAAACCGCGCGCTATAGCGTGGACTACTTCTTTTGTCCGCAATCCTTTTATAGCGTCCTTGGGATCACCTATCTCGACATCCCCGCTCTGGCTATCAATATTTAGCGCTGCCGTTGATTTTTCTTCAATCAACTGTTTAATGGTTCCTTTCGGACCAACAAGAACAGCCACCCTCTCAAGTGGAATTTTAATATGCTCTGTCATTTTTCCTCCTCTTTATTACTTTTTATTATTGAAATCATCTCATCCTCATTTACAGGAATCTTCAATTTTTTAAAAAACCTTGCAATATTGACAACATCGCGCCGCAAATACATATCCGCATGGTAATGGTCGGTTGTGACCGACTGGCCCATATCTATTATCACAGGCTCCATAGTATTCATGTCAACCAGAATATTATATTCGCTAAGGTCGGCGTGAACCAGTTTTGCTTTGGAATACAGGAGGCCCATATATTCGACAATCTTTTTAAAAATATGCTCCGCTTCCTCCGTGGTCAGTTTTACATCCTTTAATTGCGGCATCGGGACGCCGTCCTTTCCGATGAACTCCATCAACAGGATGTTCCTTTTAGTAACATATGGTTTTGGAACCCGCACGCCCGCTTCTTCCGCCCGCTTGAGATTTTTATATTCCTTTTTAGTCCATGCAAGAATTATATCTTTCCTGCTATGTTTAATCCCTACAAATCGCGGGTCTCCCAGGATATAATCTTTCATTGCATTAAAATTTGCAGTGGAAATAAGGTATATTTTTATGGCGATTTCAGAACCAGCATCGTTTTTCGATATGGCATGGAAAAGATTTGCTTCTTTGCCGGTGCTGAATGACCCGCCTATCGCGTCGATGTAACCTTTTCTTGCAAGTTCATAAAGAGCCATCAACGTGGCATTGTCAAAAACATCGTCAAAAACCTGTCTCAGGTCAGAATCCTTGATACGCGTGCGGAATTCATCGATTCTGTCATCCATCCGTTGAATCTTCTTATCCCTGGGCATACTATTGACTTAACTTTTCAAAAATCCCTTTCGCTCAAGCCAGTTCACCTGAGGGCCGCTATATTTCCAAATTATATCAGCTTTTTCATTCTGGAAAGACCATGGTACCAGAATAACGACATCCCCTTCACTTATCCACACATTTTTTTTCATTTTCCCCGGAATTCGAGCGAGTCTTACCACCCCATCCATGCACCTGACCCTGAGCTTATTGGCCCCCAGCAAACTTTCTACAGTTCCCAGTATTTCGTTCGCTTTTTTTTGCGGAATGCGAACCCTGGTAAATTCTTCAGGCTGCTGGCTACTACTTTCTCGCTTCTTCAGTATAACACCTCTAACTAATGTCCTTATAGTCTCCGCTGTATGTAAAGGTTACTGATATAGTGAACTACCACCCTACAAGTATGGTGGCTTCCTGCTTCATTGTATCTCTGCTGAGACCACTCTGGCAGGCTTCAATTCCCGCAGTTCCTGCGGTACATCTATCCAATACAGCTTTTGAGGAATGAGTGTCCCTATCCTCGATATGACCACAAACAGAACAGTGGAATACACGGTCTCTCAAAGTCATTTTCTGGACATTTCCACAAATACGACATGTGTTAGTTGTCCCGTTCGCAATACAGAACTTGACCTTTTTCCCAGTATATTCTGCTTTGGAAGCAGTTAAGGTCTGCAACTGATACCATCCTGCGTCCATGATGGACTTCGCAAGATGATGATTCTGAACCATATTTTGTATGTGCAAGTCCTCGAAGGCAATCAGGTCAAACCTATTAACGAGTGTTCTTGCGGTCTTATGAACAAAATCTTTTCTCTGGTTCCTGATTTTCCTGTGTACTCTCGCTACTGTGATAACCTGTTTCTTTCTGTTAGCTGACCTGAGTTTTTTCCTTGACAGTCTTACTTGCTCTTTAGCAAGCTTGTTCTCTGATTTTCTCAGGAATTTTGGCGGCTCTATCTTCTCACCATTGCTTAACGTGAGTAGTGAAATCAGCCCAACATCAATTCCGATTTTGCTCTGTAGTTCTACGTGTTCTATTGTCTTTTCTATCTCCACCGTGAATATCGCATACCACTGGTCAACATCTTTCTTGATTGTACAGGTCTTGATATTGCCCTCCATCTCTCGATGCAGGATTATCCTCATTGTTCCTATCTTTGAGAGGTTGAACTTTCCATCTTCAAGCTCAAACCCACTTTGAGGATATGTGAACGAATCGTATCTGTTCCTTCCTTTGAACCTCGGATACCCGAAGCCGTTGAAGAAGTTCTTGAAGCTTCTGTCCAATCGCTTCAGTGTGTTTTGCAGTACCTGTGAATGTACTTCTTTCTGAAAGGAATTTTTCTCCGAGGATAGCGTATTAGCCTGGTCTTCGTAGCTTATCCATTCGGTTTTTCCCCATGGAAACACTTGAAGATCTCTTTTCAATCTGTTGAGCTCTGCCTGCCGCTTCCGTTCGGAGAGTGCATCATTATAGAGATGCCTGCAGGTGTTTAGCGTTCTGTTCAGCTTGACCTCCTGATTCTTGTTTGGATAGATACGGAAACTATAGGCTTTTTTCATCTAAGGGCACATTCTTTTAGCAA
>JAPZAN010000193.1 GCA_027460605.1 Candidatus Methanoperedens sp. | reverse complement strand
CATCTGCGATAAAAGCTGCTGTCCTGCAGTGGAAGTTGTTGGAAATGAAGTATTGATAGGCGAAGCCGCGAATACGGTGAGATTAAAGAAGAACGAATGGAACAAACTGGTTGAGAAAATCCAGTCAGGCGAGCTTCATTCAATCTAAAAATCAGAGAAACCTTTTTTACCTACAAGGGGCACGAACACAACGCCCCCTTTTGCTTCTTTTTTTAGCCCGTCGGTTTTTGTCACAAGATAAAGTTCCTGGAAATACTTGCCTACCGGGATAACGAGTTTTCCTCCTTTTTTAAGCTGGTCTGTTAACGTCTCCAGGATTTCAGGAGAGGCGCATGCAACGCTGATGCAGTCGTATGGCGCGTAACCCGCAAGTCCGAGAGAGCCGTCCTCTACTATCACGGTGACATTGGTGATGCCTGCCTTTTTCAGGTTATCGCGGGCAAATTGAGCCAGCCCTTCTATCCGTTCCACTGCATAGACATGACCGCTGCCCGCAAGCACGGCCATCACGGCGGCATGGTAGCCCGAACCCGCGCCAATCTCAAGTATTTTCATGCCGTCCTGTATGTCAAGGATGTCGCACATGATAGCAACCATGTGAGGGGCTGAGATGGTCTGTCCCCACCCGATGGGTAAAGGATAATCGGCATACGCATTTTTCTTTTCTTTTTCAGGGACAAAAAGGTGCCGCGGAATGCTTTTCATCGCATTCAGGACGCGTTCGCTTATCCCGTGCTGCCTTAATTCCTCTATCAATCTGCTTTTTTGGATTTCAAACTCCATACCGACTCCCGCTTTTTAATCACAACCCGCTCTCCGACTGCCCTTTTGATTTTTTTCGGCATCTTGAAACCCGAGTCTGCATAGATGCGTTTAATATATTTTGCCGCAACTGCAACACCTTTCCTGCTTTTAAAACAGCCATCCCTTATTTTTATCCGTATGATTTTCAATTTGCGGTTATTTATCTCTACCTTATCCCCGATAACAAATTCCCTCTCCCCCGGCACGCGCATCTCTATGGATTCGGTGGTTTCCCTGTGGCTTATGGCGATTTTTACTATGACTTCGTCGATAGCTCGCGCCCATATCGTTTTAATATCTTCCGCCAAGGCTTCTTCCATTCGTTTATCCCCGACCTCGACTGAAGTGACCTTTACAAGGGCAGCCTCGCCTGTTGTCTCATCGTCTATAACGAGTTCATCACCTTTCCTTATCATGCCTGAAAGCATTGCTCTTGTGTGGATTGATGCTCCCCTTTTGCTTACTATGACTCTCACGAGCGCATTTTTTGGTTTTTTCTGTTTGTGGACTGACCCGCATTCTTCACATTGTAAAAGTACGTCCTTTGTACCTTTCAGGACAATATGCGGCACGGGTTCTGCGGGTGAGCATGAAGGACATTCTATTTCGATTTTTTCCATAATTCAAAATTGGAGGCTCTCTA
>JAPZAN010000192.1 GCA_027460605.1 Candidatus Methanoperedens sp. | reverse complement strand
CTTAAAAGGTTCCTGAGTTTCTCGCCATCTTCCCCCTCGACTATTTTCACTTTTTTAAGAATCTCATATTCTATGTCGCTGAGGGTTACTTTCAAATCTTTTGGCATTGGACACCTTTAAATAGAGAGATTAACTTAAATTCTTATCCAAAATTCCAAATGATTTTATTTTAGCTTGAAGGTCGTGTACATATTTTTTCATTCTATCAGCTCCGCCACGAAAATACACTGGTCTCCTCCCTCAATTATACATTCTGCGCCTTTTTTGCAATAAAACCTGGGATCGATATGTTTTTTTGCCAGTCCTCCGAAGAATCCTCTTAAAATATCGCAATATTCGCATTTATTATTTCTGAAAGATAATCCTTTAACATGAAATATAACCATTTTTTCTGTGATTTCTATGGATGTTGTAATACCCTCTTTTTCAAATTCGGGATGGATATCTTCGATTTTCGAGGTTTTAATATCAAGCGCAGCCTGCTCCCCGGCTTCAAACATCAAAACGGAATTAGCGGCTTCCGTTACGATATTATTGCAAACATTTATATAAGATTCCAAAAATCTCCTGAACACTTATTCACGCCCTTTTATTCTTTTATTAACAGTCGAATTCCATTCATAATAAGCCTTTCTCTGGTTTGGACACTATTTAGCCCGATTCTCCAAACAAAAAAAAACAGGCAAAAGTATAAAAGGGAGCCTATCATTATAAGCGGTTAATAACTCTTAAGTAGTAAATTAATCTAGACTTTTTTAAAGTTGTGCTTATAGCTCTTAATTGTTTTAAAAATATAAATTAAAGAGGTTAATAAGAAATAGCATTTACGCTTTTTCAAATAAAAATTATGGAAAGTTTTAAAAATCTGGGCATAAGTGAGTTTGTTTTGAAATCAATAAACGACTCAAAGTTTGAAAGCCCAAGTGAAATACAGGAAAAATCGATCCCTTTGATACTTGCAGGGAAGGACGTAATAGCCGGGTCTGCGACAGGCTCAGGGAAAACGCTTGCATTTGCAGCCGGTATATTACAGAGTTCTGAAAAAGGAAAGGGTATCCAGGCTTTAGTCCTGACTCCCACACGAGAACTGGCTGAGCAGGTCGCAAAGGCTTTAATTAAATTCTCAAAATACAGGCCATTAGAAATCATTGCGGTCTACGGCGGCGTAGGAATCAGTCCGCAGATAAAGGGATTGAAGACTGCGGATGTAGTCGTCGGAACGCCGGGGAGGATACTTGACCATATCCAGAGAAGTACTATTAGATTTGGCAATGTAAAAACACTTGTGCTTGATGAAGCCGACCGCATGTTTGATATGGGATTTAAAGATGATGTGGAGAGAATAATCAGAAAATGCCCGACTGAAAGGCAGACTCTTCTTTTCTCTGCAACAATCACAAAAGATGTTGTCCGGCTTTCCCGAAGCCACATGAAAAAGCCGCTCCAGGTTTCGGTTGATTCCTATGTTGACCCGAAAAAACTGGTCCAGACTTATTATGAGGTTGGGGATGAGATGAAGTTTTCTTTACTGGCACATCTGTTGAAGCATGAAAATTCAAACCTTGTAATGGTTTTCTGCAATACCAAGAGAAATACGGATAAAGTTGCAAAGAACTTACGATTTTCTGGTATAGAAGCCCAGGCCATTCATGGCGGATTGCCACAGGGTAAAAGGAACGATGTTATGAGGTCATTCCATTCAGGGAAATCCTGTGTCCTTGTATGCACGGATGTGGCTGCAAGGGGGCTTGATATCGAGGGTGTTTCTCATGTTTACAATTACGATATTCCCCGTGAGAGCAAGCAGTATATCCACAGGATAGGAAGGACTGCAAGAGCCGGAGCAGAAGGCAAGGCGATAAATATCCTTTCAAGAAATGATTATGATAACTTTTCAGCCGTATTGAAGGAAAATGATGTGGATATAAAGGAAGAGACCGTGCCTGCTTTTGAGAGGGTCGCAATAAGACAGCCTGAAAGAAGGATGAATAAGCCAGATATGAATAAGCCTGTTGTTAGAAGAGGGCAGCAGCGTAACAGGCGCAGACGTTTGTATTAAGCTAAAATTGCAAAAATCCTGGCGCCGGCTGGACTTAACGGATTTTCATATCCGTTAGGTCACATTTAAATATTGTTAGTGCATTTTATTTGGTGTTGATAGTCATGGCTGCAACTAACGAAAATGAGTGAATTAAATGGTAATAATAAAAGGACACGAAATAGAGACAGTAATTTTTAAGAATGCTCATAATCGAAGAGCCTTGCAATTGAAAAATAATATTGTTATGCTTTTAAGAAGTATTGGTGTCAACGAAAATGATATTGATGTCCCTGTTGAAAATGTAGCGATAAAAAAAGCCAAAGCTTCTGCGACCTGGTACTATTCAGGTCATCGAATGTATTACAGTCATAACATGCAGAGTAAATTCGTTGATAATCTCCATGTTCTATTTAAGGTAATTGAGATTGAGTCCAACCTGGTTCTTTCTGAAAAAAAAACTTTTGACGACTTTATTTCAGAGTTCAGGGAGGATTCAGATATTGATGATAAACGCAAAGAAGCACGAAAGTTTTTTGGCGTTGACCCTGATTTGAACGATTTGGAGATTATTACTACAAAATACAAAGCTATGGCAAAAGAATTACATCCGGATATGCCTACCGGGGACACTGAGAAATTTAAGCAGCTTAATATTGCACATAAAATCTTAAAAAGAGAATTAACCTAGATTTAAAACGGTGCCTTTGGTTTGCGAAAGCGCCAAAAATTAATTCAGTCATTATTTATAATTTTGTGACATTATATTCACATAAAATCCGCAAGCCCCTTCTGCTTCACCTTATCGCTCTCAAACAATGACCTCATCTCAAGCTCCAGCAGCTCAAGCCTCTGCTTCGTATAATGCCGCACATTATACTCATCCGCAATCCGCAGACTCGTCTCAAGATACTTCCTCACCGACCCCTCATGCACCGTAAGCACTATATTCCCGCCACATTTCGGGCATGTGCCCCGAAGCGGCGGGCGCCTGTACTTGGCATTGCATTTCGTGCATCTCACCTTCTGTTTTGAGAACGAGCGCAAATTTCCGATAAGGTCTGGGAGGAAATGCGATTCGATTACGCGCTCCGCAACATCCTGCGGGTCAACTGCCTTTATCTTTCGCGCCAGCGCAAGCTGCGCATCCATCTTCTCAATCATCGTCCCGAGCGTCTTGTAGGCGCTGTTCCTCGGTCCTGCCGCGATATCGGCGGTGTCGTGGGTGAACCCGAAGCCCTCGTACTGCGCCGGTATCCCGAGCCTCCCGCTCACCGTATCCATGAGTTTTACGATATCCTTCGGGTTCTTGTATTGCAGCGTGGCTTCATAGAACGGAAGGGGATACCTGAAAAGCAAATCCACATTATGCGCCTCTTTATCCACCTCATTCGGGTCGATGCGCGAGGTGAGCACAAGAGGCGCGTCCATCTGCCCGCCGCGCTTGTCCGGGAGATAGGAGCGCGAGAAGTTAAGAAGACCGTCCATCAGCAGCATCACGCAGTCTTCATCGCCATCGCAGTTGCGGCGCTTTGCTGCATGGAAAAATGGATGCGCGTAGCCCACAGATGCGGTTGTGAACCCGACAAGGCGGCCGAGGACGCCGGCAGAAGTGTGGGGCGCAAGCCCAATCACCAGTTTCCCGATGAGGTCGTTGGTGCTGTTAATATTGTAATAAGCGCCGACTTTATAATATTTGGTCAGGAGGTCGTCAATGAATCTTGCGGTCTTCCGCAGGTATTCGGCGCAGTCCTTTGAGACTACAATGTCCTGGACTTTAAGTTCGAGAACTTGGTTTTCATCAACGAGCGGTTTTCCATACGTGTCGTTCACATACCCGAGTTCTTTCAGCTTCGAAACCGAAAGTCCTAACTCCTTGGGCTTTATATGCGTGAGAGGCAGGTCGGATAGGTCATACCTTACAGTCCCGTCCTTGAACATCACAATATCATGTTTTGCACGGAGGATTCCTTTTTCAAGCGGCTCAGGCGTTTTATTTTTTGAGGTAAGACCGATAACGCCTTTTATCGAGTCAAAGTTGTCCCTCTCGCCCACATTATCCAGCGCCTGCTGGTATTCCGACTTAAAATCAATCTCCAGTTCGGTGACGGATGTGGTCTCTTTCTTGCATTTCGGGCACACGGGTTTTGGGACTTCAATCCCGCAGGACTGGCATTTAAGAAGCGGATGGGTAAATTTACCGCATTTGCACCTGTTCTTGAACGTCCTGGTCTTGCATGAAGGGCAGATGCGTTCTCCAATCTGGACTTTTATCGTTCCAGCCTTTTCTGTCTGGACAGAAAGTCCTGTCTTAAACTCATTATTATTTTTCCCGCCGTTATCGGTATCATCGATATAATCCCTTGCGCTCTTAAGCGATCTTCGCCGTCCTCCCGCTTCACCGATAGGAAAAAGCACATGCGGTGCAGGTTTCATTTCCCTTTTGTCGGATTTCTCAGGTCTTCCCATCCTCCCCCCGATTCTGATGGGCGCGCGGCTTCGGATAGTTATACCGCTCACCTTTGAAACAGTATCCATAATATTTGATTCGGCAGAAACCCATGTCTTTTTCAAATTTGCGTCAAGACCGAGGCATCTCATCAGCGGGAGCGGCTCTTCGATAAAAATATGTTTCTCGCGCACGAGATGAGGTACAAGCAATGTCTCAAGAATGGTTTTTATTTTGTCATCTAGAGGAAATTCAACTTTTTCAGCAAATTTCCCGTTTTTCTGGATGTATTCAGCTAAAGCCGTATACTCATCGAGTGAAATATCATGCCAGAGATACGTGTATTTCGGATGAAGCGGCACTTTATATTTGTCAGACAGGGATAGCGCCGTTTTCTGGTCCGGGTTTCTCAAATCTCCTGGTTCGTTTAGAGGTGTCTTTGCGGCAAGCTCCTGGAGCCACCATTCATAACAGTATGATGAAGGCACAAGAGGATGGTTATTCTCAAGAAAATCCCCGAAGTTTATTAGAATCTCCCCGACATCGAGAATCCTCTGTACCGATGGTCTTATTTTTAAAGATTCTTCCTGCGTGTCCACTCTTAAAACATCCCCGTTGAATAAACGTACGGTCGGACCTTCTATCGTATCCACAGGCGCGATGCCTGCTGCTTTACCCGGGCGCTCCACTTTAATCTGCGTGCCCGCGGCTATGAAATCGTCCATCATTACCATTGTTGCTGGGCTGATACCCGCGGCTGCAAAACTCGTATTCCTCCCCCTGCCGTACCTGAGCCTGAATCCCCCGGGTCTTGAAGGGTATGAAAAAACCGGTCTCCCCGCAATCAAATCCTGCAGATATTTGTCTTTGGGTTTTAACTGCGCCGAGGCATCATCAGTTTTCACGGTAACCACGAATTTCTCAAGAAAGTCCCAGCCCGGGAGTTTCAGTTTATCAACATGCTTTTTCACTTTCGGGGCTTTAAGCGCGATACCTTCAGCAATGACAAGCGCCATGCCGCCGCGTATCCTGTTCGTTTCGATTCGTGCAAGGTCGCGCCGCCCTTCCACCTCCGCCTCCTCCGTGGGCTCACCATCGATGCATATCGGGCAGTTCCTGACAATAAGCCTGATTTCTTCATCTGTGGGCAAATACTGGAGGTGGACAGCCCTGTGATATGCAGCGATTTCTTCCACATACCTCTCCACCTCTTCAGCCCGCGGAATGAAACGGTTAATCCCCAGGCTTCCACGGATATAGTCAGCAGCCAGCACTGACAGCGCCTGCGCAGTGCCGCCCGCGCTCCTGATTGGGCCGGCATAATAAATCCTGATGTAATCAGAACCGTCGTCGTTCTTTGCAAGGTCTATTTTTGCGATGCCCTCTATTGGCGCCGCCACGACTCCTTCTGTGAGAACAGCCATCGCAACCCTTACGGCTGCCTCAATGGCATCCTTTTGTGATTCAAACTGTTTGATTTTGCCGCTCGCTACCTCAAGACCGAGCTGCAGTGAAGCCTCTTCGCGGGACATGGAAGATTCAAGCTCTCTTAACCGCTTTGCAACACCCTCAACGCCGATGAGCTTTTCAACCCTGTCCGCAAGGTCTTTTGCAATGGGTATTTCAACGGACGGCAAAGGGTCGGCGCCGTTTGCGCGCGCGCGGTTGGCGAGGTCGATGGCGCGGTTAAGCTCGGATTCGAGGCCGTTAAAATAAGAAAGCATCGCGTCGCTGGCGGCGAATTTCATTTATCAGGCTCCCTTTCTTACCCTCACCGCATTTGCATGTGCGGAAAGCCCTTCAGCCTCCGCAAGGTTGATAATCGTCTCCCCTATCCCCTCAAGCCCTTTCTTTTCAATTATCTGGATACTTGACTTCGTTACAAAATGATCTGTGTTCAAACCTGAGAACATACGCGCATATCCTGCCGTGGGAAGCACATGGTTGGTGCCAGAGGCGTAATCTCCCGCTGATACGGGCGCATGTGAACCGACAAATATCGAGCCTGCGTGCCTGACCCTTCCGAGAATATCCTGCCCGGTCATTATTTCAAGATGCTCGGGCGCGAAGTTATTTGAGAATTCAATACACTCATCCAGAGTCCCTGTGAGTATGGCTGCATTTTCAAGCGAGCTGCTGATGATTTCTGCCCTTTCCTCGCTTTTAAACCGGTTTTCTATCTCTTGTTTTACCTTCCCTCCAAGTTCTTCAGACGGGGTTACAAGGATCGAAACGGCATTGGGGTCATGCTCTGCCTGTGCAATCATATCCGACGCAATAAAATCAGCCCTTGCCGAACCATCAGCAATTATCAAGACCTCGCTCGGGCCCGCAGGAAAATCAATAGCTGTACCGCATGCCATCTTGGCAGCGGTGACGTAAACATTGCCGGGCCCCACAATCTTATCCACCTTCGGGATGGTCTCTGTCCCGTAAGCCATCGCCGCTATCGCCTGCACGCCTCCGGCACGGAATACCCTGTCAGCGCCTGCGATGTGCGCCGCGGCAAGCGTCAGCGGATTCACTGTTCCATCAGGCCTTGGCGGGGTGCATATGATGACCTTGCCCACTCCCGCCACTTTTGCAGGTATTGCGGTCATGAGAGCTGTGCTGGGATACGCTGCCCTGCCGCCGGGTACATAGGCGCCTGCAATATCAAGCGGCGTAATTCGCTGCCCGAGTTTAAGCCCCGGTGCAAACTCCTTTATCCAATCCTTTGAGACCTGGGCTTCATGGAATGCGCGAATGTTCGAGGCTGCTTTTTTGATATGGGCAAGCAGGTTTTTATCCAGTGAAAAAAGCGCCTCATGGATTTCCTTGTGGGAAACTTCAATTTCATTTATTTTAGCCCTGTCAAACTGCTCTGTATATTTACGAATGGCAGCATCCCCGTTTTCTCTCACATCGTTGAGTATTGAGATTACAGGCGCCATCACATCCGAAAGCCCTGCGCTGCGATTGAACAACCGTGCCGACTCCTCTGCCGTAAGTTCAGAAATAGGTTTGATTAACATTACATGCTGATTTCAGGCTAAAATATGATAAAGATTGTTATTGGAAGTCATTTATCAAGTATTCAGGTATATTCAAAATTATAAATCCCGGCTGGTTTAAAGAATAGTGAAAACTATTAATATAGATTAAAGTATTAAGAGAATGCTCGCAAGGGTTTTACACTTCGGTTTGCGCCGGTAGTGTAGCGGTTATCACTAGGCGTTGCCAACGCTTAAACTCGGGTTCGATTCCCGACCGGCGCATTTACTAACAGCTTAAAAATGAAAAACTAAAGCTTATTCTCATCAGCGAACTTGACAAGCGCTTCCCCGAGCGCCCTTACATATTTCGGGTTGATATTGAACCTGCGCTGCTTCTGCCCGCCTCTTTCTTTGGCTATCTCCACATATTCCTTCTCTTCCTCGAACCTGTCGCTTTTCTGAAGCGAGATGGTCATAAACCAGCCAGAGCTCATCTTTATTTCCATAAAACCTTTTTCATCGTTCATAGAATCTCCACGCTCCCTACAATCGCATCCACTAAAACCTTATCCCCGGTTCTTATTGCATTTATCTTCACGTGCTCCTTCTCTTCCTCAAACCTGTCGCTTTTCTGTAGCGAGATGGTCATAAACCAGCCGGAACTCATTTTTATTTCCATAAAATCAGTCACACGTCATTTTGATTATATTTTTATATATATATCTTCTTATACCTTATACATGGCTTTGGGATATCGCTTTAATTACACATCTTAAAAGATAGAAAAATATATTAGTAAATAGGTTATCGTTGATTGAGATGAGACGGTACTTAGCAGTTATAATAATTCTTTTCTCTGCAAATCTTGCAGCGAGCTTCGCTCCCGGCGATATAGAATGGGCTCCTGGCGTGTCAGGCACCATTAACAAGGGCAGCACAATGATTAATGGAGAGTACATGGTCAAGGCAGTGCAATTCCCCTCGCCCGCCCCGGGAATAAAAGACATACATGGAAATATAGTCCCCGAGACCGATGTTCCGCCATCGGTTTTAATTGAGATTTATAAAAACGTGGTACTTCTCAATACGCAGATCATGATGCCGGGGAGCGACCCTTATATCGACCCGGATTATGAAGTAAAGGTAACAGCCACCGATTTCCCTGCAAAGAATGCGCAGGTGTGGGTATATGAGTACTACAGTCCCTGGGCGACCATATCCATCCAGAAAAGAGGACTGCCTAAACTTGATGTCAGTGTTTCTACGGATAAAGGTTCATACACCTCCTACGATGACACGACAATTACTGCAACGGCTACGGTAACAAATAACGGTGATGCAAGAGCAGAGAATGTTTATCTCGATCTTAATACCGGTGGTTTGCAACTGCGGGGAGGCCCCACCAGCCAGCTTCACCAGTATTATCATACGATGGAAGCCGGGGCAAGTCAGAGTTTTTCAGTCATACTCGAAGTTCCGCAACTCCTTGATCAAAATTCATACACCTTGAGCGCGAATGCAACGGGTCTTGATGTCAAAGACCTCGAATACAATGGAACAAGCACAGGTTACATAACCGTTTCACCGAAAGCTGTGGAGACACAGGTCACCATAAGCAAGGCTGTGAAAGACCATATCTATCTTCAGAATCCTGCAACTGTAAGCATTACTGTTGGTAACGGCGGGGTATATGAATTAAAAAATATCCACGTCACAGACAGCATGAATGAAAATTTTGAATTAAAATCCAACACCTCGCTTCAATGGGACATTCCTGTGCTCAACCCGGGACAGGAATGGGGTACGACATATTCCATCAAAGCTCTTGAAGCAAGCCTTAATGGTTTTCCCATCCCGTCTGCGAATGCACAGTTCACGTTCAATAATAAACCATATACCGTCTATTCCAAAACAGCCACGATAGTGGTCTATGGCCCAAAAATTATAATGGAAAAAACCGTGGACAAGCCTGTCGTAAAAATAGGCGAAGTCGTAACCGTAACTGTGAGTATCAATAACGTGGGAAATATAGTCACAAACGCTGCAGTGAATGATTCATTACCAGAGGGAGTGAGCCTTGTAAACGGTATGACATCTCTTGCCTCTGCATCTTTGGAATTGAATACTCCGAAGATATACAGCTATACAATCAGGATGAATAAGGAGGGAGAAATTAAATTACCATCTGCTGTGGCAAATTACACCGGTTTTGCGTACAGTGGAACGACACGCTCGGTATTAAGCTCAGAGAGACCTGTAATAACCGTGATCGATCCCAGCAAAATTACATCCACCCCTACCACTATCCCAACTCAAAGAATTCCACAGGTGACACTTGCAACCCCGTCACCCACAAAGACGCCAGAACCCACTCCAACCCCTGTAACCCCCGGTTTTAATATCGTGTTTGCATTCATTGTTTTGATTATCGCAGCGCTTTACAGGCATAAATGAGTCCAATCATATTCACTCATGGGGATTGAGACTGGTAGATATATCTAAAGTGCACTACTTAATCTCTTCTGCTTTCATAAGCTTCTCAGAAGATTGCTCAAATAAGTCCTTTGCCTCTTTACCTCCTTTTCTCTTAGCAAGATCGGCTAAACCATGTCCCCAGTTATTGAGGGCTTCATAATAATCTGGTTTTATTACCAGGGCTCTCTCATACTTCTCAAATGCTTGCTTAAATAAATCTTCAGCCACCCTGCCTTTCCTCGTCTTTGCAAGATCGGCTAAATCATGTCCCCAGTTATTGAAGACTTCATAAAAATCTGGTTTTATTACCAGTGCTCTCTCATACTTCTCAAATGCTTGCTTAACTAAATCTTGAGCTATCTTGCCTTTCTTCATCCTTGCAAGGCCTGCCAGAGCAAATCCCCAGTTATTGAGGGTATCATACGAGTCAGGTTTTATTTTAAGCGCTTTCCTATACTTCTCAAAAGCCTGCTTAAATAAGTCCTCAGCTTCCTTGCCTTTCTTCATCCTTGCAAGGCCTGCCAGAGTAAATCCCCAGTTATACAACGCTTCATAATAATCAGGTTTTATTTTCAGCGCCCACTCAAACTTCAAAAAAGCCTGTTTAAATAAGTCCCAGGCCTCCTTGCCTTTTTTCATCTTAGCAATGCCTGCCAGAGCTACTCCCCAGTTATTGAGGGCTTCAATTTTATCTGGTTTTACTTTCAACGCCCTCTCAAATTTCTCAAAAGCTTGTTTAAATAAATCCTCAGCCTCTTTACCTTCCTTCATCTTAGCAATGCCTGACAAATCAATTCCCCAGTTATTGAGAGCTTTATGATAATCAGGTTTTATTTTCAGCGCTCTTTCGTATTTCTCAAAGGCTTGCTTAAATAAGTCCCATGCCTCCTTGCCTTCCTTCATCCTGGCAAGGGCTGACAAAGCAACTCCCCAGTTATTGAGGGCTTCGCTCTTGTCTGGCTTTATTTTTATTACTTTCTCGTATTTTTCAAAAGATTGCCTGAATAAATCCTCAGCCTCCTTTCCCATCTTCCTCTGAGCAAGGTCTAATAAAGCATTTCCCAGGTTATTCAGGGCTTCGTGATAATCTGGTTTTATTTCCAATGCTTTATTATAGCATTCTATTGCTTCATCATATCTTCTCAAGGAGTAAAGTACCATGCCTTTGTTATTTATTGCGTAAAAATTTCTGGGATTGACCTTGAGCGCTTCTTCAAAATAAGAAATGGCGGGTTCGTATCTTTCCGCTGCAAATTCTTCAATTCCTTTATCAGTCAATTCTTCACTATATGTTGGACGCCGCAGTACTCTTTTAATCATCCCTCGTGTCGCTTCTCTAAACCTGTGCAAGATTGAAGATAAATTTCCAAGAGTTCTATATTCGATAAGTTGTCTTATAAGGGCTCCCGATGTCGGAACTCTTTTTAAGGCTTGCTCCAGGTTTGCAAGTGCACTTTTTCTCTCTCCTGCCGCCCAAAGATTTGCACTAGTACGAAGAGCATTAATAACCACATATTGAGGATGAGCCGGTAAAATAACGCGAAAATAAGTTCTCCCATCATCAAATTCGAACTCGGGATCCGGCGAACCGTTTTCATTCATTTTCCTTTTTATCTTTGGTATTCCGGTACCTCTGCCCTCGGCAAGACCGGGTTCTTTGAGAAATTCCCCGATTCTCCGGTTTCGGTTCTGGACCGGCGGAACGATTCCACCCGCCTGCAGATGGCGCAATTCAATTCCTGCAACCGGGCCCGGATAACTGATTATTTCCATACGATCCGGGTATATATACACCTTGATAGGTTCCGAAATTTCATAACTCCTGTGATATACTGCGTTCACGAGAGCTTCTTCCATAGCTTCATACGGGAATGCGACTGATTTATGAGTTTCAGCCTGTCCAGGAATTTTCTTAATCATTGAAGTACTTGAACTGTTTAAATAATCAAGTGACTGTATCAATTGGAAGTTGAGGGGGCCTCGAAATATCCTCTCTTCGATAAGGTCACCGCCGGCATCATCCCCGAACTGGACAACCTCTATCTGAGTTCCGGGAAAGTACTGTTCCGGTTTTTCTGTAAAAAATAGTAAAGCAACATTTCTTGGAGCCTCATGACCGTTCATCGGCGAGACAATTTTCATAAAGCGGTACAAATCCCTATCGGACAAATTTACATCTGAAGCAATTAAGTCACTCCTGATATCGGTAAGATATTTCCTGACAAGAGAAGAAGATATGACATCAACCGGAACTGAGTTATTTCGTCGATCATCGAAAGGAACCTTTGCCGTCATTTGCATTAACTGTGTTAAAATATCTCCCTCTGCATTGATCGTTTCACCCCTCTGGCTGATAAAATAAGCTTTACCACCACCTTTTTGTAAAGTTTCCGGGGCTTGATATGGTCTTAATTCTCCACCGGGAGCCCATATTACTAAAATTTGTTTCCCCTGGTATATTTCAGGTGAAAGGACAGGCTGATATTCCGGATCTATTCGCCTGCAATTACTTCGGATATGTTTTTGAATATCTTCTAAATTATAATCTTCCAATCCGTGCGGAGGGAGAACAGGCTGTCCATTAGCTTCTTCAATCCCTATAATAATATATCCGCCATTCAGGTTAAAGTAATCATTTGCAAAAGCACAGATGCTTTGTATTACCTCCTCCAGTATAGGTTCCGACCAGGTCTTCTTAAACTCGCGCCTCGCGGATTCCACAGACCGTGCATATATCAAATCATCAAGATTTACAGGTAATATCTTCATTTTAATACTCACTCTTTGACTATCTTCTCTTCAATTAAATAGATGCCTCTCCCTTTACTTGCAAGATAATGAAAACTATCAAGGGAATCAAATAAAATATTTCCTCCTCCATAAGTGACAATGGAATCATATTCTTTCCCAGCTTCGCCGTCCACAACCACAAACTGCTTACCGCCATCAAAAGCTCCATAAACAACATGCTTGCTATCCGGGCTGAAGGTTAAAGTGCCATCCATGATGACGTCGTATCCTGCTTTTCCAGTAACAACTCCTTTGCTGCCAGAGATGAAGATATCGTATCGCCTCTCCTCTTTTCCATCCACTACTGCAAACCACGTTCCATTCTCTCGCGCCCCATAAGCTACTCTCTTACCATCAGGGCTGAATATGGGTGTGTATTTCAGGATACTATCGTATCGCTTTTCCTCTTTTCCATCCACAACAGCAAAAAACGTTCTGCCTTCTCTTGCTGCATAAGCCACACGCTTACTATCGGGGCTGAAACCCGGGGTGTATTTCAGGATGCTATCATATATCTTCTCTTCTTTACCATCTACTACTACAAACATCCCGCCTTCTTTTGCTGCATAAGCCACCCTTTTACTATCGGGGCTGAAAACTGGAGGGCTTTTCAGGATACTGTCGTATCTCTTTTCCTCTTTTCCATCCACTACCACAAACCATTTATCGCCCTCTCTTGCAACATAAGCAACCCTTTTGCCATCTGGGCTAAAGAGGGGACTGTATATCGATACGACATCATATCGCTTTTCCTCTTTTCCATCCACTACCACAAACCATTTATCGCCCTCTCCTGCAACATAAGCTACCCTCTTGCTATCAGGGCTGAAAATCATGCTGCCCTCCTTGATGTTGTCATATTGCTTCTCCTCTTTTCCATCCACTACTGCAAACCACTTGTTTCCTTCTTTTGCTGCATAAGCTACATGCTCGCTATCGGGGCTGAAAATCAGGCTGCCCTGCTCGATGTTGTCATATTGCTTCTTCTTTTTTCCATCCGCAATCACAGACCAATTTTCACCTTCTTTTGCTGCATAAACCACATGTTTGCTGTCAGGGCTGAAGGCGGGGGTGCCTTTCATGATGCCATCATATTGCGTCTCCTCTTTTCCATCCGCAATCACAGACCAATTTTTACCTTCTTTTGCTGCATAAGCCACCCTTTTGCTATCAGGGCTGAAGACGGAGGCGTCAAACCCGATCTCATCGTATTGCTTCTCCTCGTTTCCATCTACGACCAGGGACTGCTTTTTGCCTTGGTTTGCAACATAAGCGATTCGTTTACTATCCGGGCTTACTTTGAAATTCTCTGGAATCCCTGAAAAAAAATCAAATTGAACAATAAGTCTTTCCGATACTACCCTGTTACCTATTTCCTCTATTGTTGGTAATTCCGATTGAGTTTGCTTCTGAATGCAACCAATAACCAGAAAAGTTCCTATGAAAATTAAAACAATTATCTTGATTCTCATAATTAATTCTTAATCTCCATCATAGTAATTCATTCAATATAATTCAGTATAAGTTTTCTGATTCCCTGTCAAAACTCTTTCCATAAAATCTTTTTCTCGCTCATAGAATCTCCACGCTTCCTGTAATTGCATCCACTAAAACCTTATCCCCGGTCTTTATCGCAGTAAGAGGATTCTTTTCTACTCTGTCCACAAGCGGGATATCGGAGATGATGGCGCCCACAGCAACAATAGGCTCGGTTTTGATGTTTATCATGGCGCATGGCGAAGCGCCGTTCTTCCAGAGCTGGTAAATCACATACGAGCCCACGGTCGAACCTTTCCCCCCCGGGAATACGAGCACTTTTCCTTTAACGCTTTTTCCAGCAAGTTCGTGCCCTTTTTCAACCACAATTCCTGTTTTCGCATCTATGCTGCCGAGAAATGAGATAAACTGGGATGTAACAAGCGCCTCGCCTTCGGCTTTTCCTCTCGAGACTATATGGGCTTTTAGTTTTATCATTTAAATCTGCTTAAGATTAAATTGCATCTTAAATAAACATAGTCATTTCTTTCCTGACTGTTTTGCGTATTCTTTCCACTGGTCACTTCCAGAAATATAGAAAGATTGGTCTGGAAGCGAATCCCTGCCTAAAGGAAAGACTTGGCATCTTTTTTAAACCTTAGATAAAAACCCATACAGCAATTATACCTGCTGTTACTATGCACGCAAGTATTGCAACATCGATATGTCGCCTGTTTATCTTACGTTCCACCTTTTGTTGTTGAATATAAGTATCAGTATGCTTTAAGAGAAAATCATGAATTTTATGGACATCTATTAATTTAAATCCAGTGGTCAGATATGATGCCCATGTGTAATATGAATAGGCGTATATGAACATCATGAAAAAGAGAATGCCAACCATGTTGTTTACCCCCAGTGTGGCATCAAGGATGATGCCGCCTGTAGGAACAATCATGATGGGAAACAGTGCCCATACCCATGCATTCTTGTTCTCAAACAGGTGGTATTCTGAAGTGAATAACGCCCACCAAGCTAAGTAGATTACCATGATAAAATAATGAACAATGCTCAGAGGGTACTCAACTACATAAACCAGTGCAGAGAACGTAAACACTATCAGAACAAGAACCTTTGCTATGAATTTAAAAGATGCACCCGGGAATATGTAAACCGAGGAAGCATCCATATCCTGCATTTTGGTTACATAATCAAGAGTGGAATCGATTTTACGATTTGTTTTCATGATATCCATTTCCATGGTATGGACACGCCCGATGGTATCTGTAAGCAGGTTGACGACTGGTTCTATTTTATAGTCCCATTCTTTGTCCATTTTATCTGTAGCGAGCTTCTCCATGAGAACATACCTGACCCCCACCCACGCTGTCAAGTAAGAGAATCCCATTACAACAAGGTCGATTATAGTGCCTGCGAGGTTATCGAGGACAAATGCATCGATAATCATTGAAATGGTTGCTAATAATCCTACCACAGCGCCCAGCAGGATTGCACTGAAGACCGCTATTTTCTCCTTCATTGTGTCACCACCACATCGAAATAAGGTTCTTCGTGCACTCTGAAATGTATCTTCGGATTTGGACTTTGCCAGCCCGTAGATTTACATGCTATGCACACGAGACTGCGATATAGATACGGAACGCTTTTAATACCTGTATTAATAAAGTCACCGGGGTGTACCTGAACTCCATAAGCCTGATGGCACTCATCGCAGGTAGTTCTGCGTGCAGCGTGTTGGGTTGAGAATTTAGTATCACTTCTATTATGGCATGTTCTGCACCACGCTTCAAGGGGGGAGTTGGTATTGTTGTGGTAGGGAG
Source organism: Candidatus Methanoperedens sp. (assembly GCA_027460605.1). Taxonomy (GTDB): domain Archaea; phylum Halobacteriota; class Methanosarcinia; order Methanosarcinales; family Methanoperedenaceae; genus Methanoperedens. The sequence goes on along the minus strand of JAPZAN010000192.1, from coordinate 14,026 downwards.
CCTGCTGCGTACCATTACCATTTATGTCGATAACCACTGCATGACCGCCTCGTGAAACCGCATCGAAGATATCCTGATGGCAATCTTGACATGATACATTCTTCCAATTATGGTTGCCTCCAGTTCGATTAGCGTTATAGGAAAGGTTGAGTGTTCCAGTGGTGGTGAAATTAGAAACGCTCCAATTCCCATTACTATCTGTAATATCATATTCGATATATTCTGCTCTGGAATAGTTCACGATTGCATTGTAGGTGGTATGACAGGCTATACAGCCTTCCGAGCCTAGCTGGACAAAGCCCGCGTGGGCTTCAAGTGTATCGTTAAGTTTCAAATTTGCATGGCAGTCCTGGCAATCTGGAACCGTGTTGGTATGGTTGGTTGCTGATTTGGCATGGCAGAACGTGCAGGATTTGGTAGAATGTTGAACTGAAGTGGAAAGCTGTACCTTTACATCCCCGTGACACTTTGTGCATTTATCCTGCATCGTCTGATTCGAATAGAACCCATGCTCGCCGCTGATGAGGGAAACTGTCTCGCCCAGCGTGGTTATAATAATTGCAAGGAGTACAATGAGGTATATCTTTTTGTTCATTTTCTATTACCCGACATAGACATTAGAAGCATCGCAAAAGCAATAATTGTAATAACGTATCCCCATGTTCGTATCGTCAAAAACATCTGCTGAAGGAATGTATATTGGTCACCAAATTTATAGAGTTTTCCTTCCCTGGAAAAATCCAGGATGAAATAAGAACCCACATTCGGAATCACTACGGGATGATTGTGTATAATAATGGCTTTTCCAAGAACATCTCCTTTTGTGGTTCCGTAATCGTCAGGAAGAGGATTGTTATCGCCTTTGGTGGTCACAATATCATTTTTGACATTTACAACCCTGTGGGTTAAAGAGTATTGAACATCACTGGCTTTGAACGTGATTATATCACCAACATGCGGTTCTTTAAACAGTGATTGGGTGAGCACGAGGTCGCCTCTTTGGAACTCAGGCTTCATGGAATCCGAGACAACCACTGCAAAAGATATGGTTTTCAGACTGAATGCCATTATCAGGATTAGAAGAACAGTTAGCAGGAGAACATCCTCCCTTCGGGTATCCTTCTTGATTTCAGCGCGGTTGTGCCTGGTTTTCATGAACCTTGATGAAAGGAAACGCATAATTGCGTTATTTTCTGATTTGTAAAGATAGAAGACCAGCAGTAACACCGCGAAAAATCCAGAAACAAATATTGGTATTGTATAGTCTATTTCTTTCATTTTCAACCATTGCCCTTTGTTCTCATCTTTTTCTCATGTTCTGGGCGTAATTTTTTAGATGATTTTGATTTTTTTGAAGGTCTAACAATTTGTTTATATGTCTTTACCAGTACTTCCGAGGGTTTTTCAACATCCTCTTGCTGTTGAAGTTGCTCTGGTGGTATGGCAAGTGCTTTTGGTTTAAACCTGAGTTTTATTCTCTCGCCAAAGCTTTTTAGATACTTTCCCATATCTGATAATTTTGGCTTATATTCAGCAGGGGTTTCAACATCGTCCAGTGTTTTTTGGTCATTGCCTGGCTCTCTCCTTTTGGCATGAGTTCTAACCTCATCCTCAAGCAATCTCTTTCTTACGGAGTAGAGGACTCCGGCGAATACCATGAACACCACTATCATGGACACTTTTAATGGGTTATCCTGAAGACGTTTCACGATTGGATTTTTCGTTAGCGGGGATTCGGGTTCCTGCACGAAAACGTTTCTAAACAGGGAAGGCGCATCCGATACTGTAATCCTGTTTATCCCCGTGTTTTTCAGGATTATGGGAACCTGCACGGTCTTTTCCTCGAGGTACTGGAGCTGCACTTCTGTAGACCCTACCGGTACGTTATTTGAGTAAACCGTGATGGTCTTGCTTCCGGTTTTACCATTATTGGATGCGGTTACCGATACCGTGGTGTTTTCACCCGCAGAAACGAACTCTTTATCTACGTTCATTCCTTTGATCTCGATTTTCGGAATGTCGAGTTTGGTAGACTCAGCCTCGTTCTTGATGGAGAATGTTAGTTCAGCGTTCTTGTATTTCACATCAGGCGTATCTGTACCGAAGTGTAATTTGAATGTTCCTTCCTTACCCGCTTTTGCATCAAAGATGACTGTAGAAGTACTGAATCCTTTAACAGCCACATCCTTTGTGGATACGATGTTATTATCCACAAGCATGGCAAGTTTGACCGTACCATCGTCCTTATAATTATTATCAATCTTTACTTCAACCTTGAATAACTCGCCTATTATGCGTTCATTGGTATTGTCTGTAAACCGTGCGTCATGAAGCACGAAGCGGTCGGGCGGGTATATGGTCGCGGATTTGCTAATCTTGAAATTCAGGTCTGCCTGTGCAGTCAGGGTGCCCGGGGAGGCAAGTACGCCTTTATCCCCGGCGTTGGAGCCTGTTTCGAAGAAAGTTTTATACGTACCAGGGTCATCCATAATGACTGACTGGTCGCCGGTTAAGTCATTGGTGAAGTTATCAAGAGCTTGGCGGTTGATCCTGTCGTAAACCTGTATTCTAACCCTGTAATTGCCTTCTATCCAGTCGGATGCAGGATGAATGGTATAATAGGCAACAACGGGATCGTAACTGCGCTGGAATTTTTCCTGATTTCCCAAGGCAACGACATTACCCATGGGGTCATAAACGACATAGAGGAAATTCAGGTCAGACATGCGCCTGTATGCCACATCATAAGCCGCAGAATGGATTATGATGTCAGCCTTGGAGTCAGGCGGGTATATATTAGACCAGTGCCTTGTGTAATTATCCGATCCAGATACCTTGGCAACAATATCAAATTTGAAATCGGCTGCTGAAACTGGCTGGAGAAATAGCAAGAATGTCAATATCATCAGACCCGCGATTGCCGCAGTGTGCTTTGCCATTTAGATCACCGTCACGTTGGACACTGCGATCGCATCGCCTGACTGGTTCCCGAAAGTTACAACCCTGGCTGTAAAGGATTTATAGGTTCGATTTATTGTGATGTTGTAGCCGTCGGATGTAGTTTCTATATTCATTGCATCCGGACGTGTCCAGTTTATTGACACGGCTATTGAAGCATGGCACGCGATGCAGTTTTCACTGGTATTATGCTGCATGCCGTAATTGATGAATGCATTGTGGATGGTATCCGGCGTGTTGTTCAGGTACTCGGAATGGCAGTCAGCACACTGGACGAGGGATGCTGCATGCGCCAGTGTGCCTGGCTCAGTGGCGTTTGCGTACTGCACGCCTTTCTGGACACGGTGGCAGTCCGCACAGGTGAAGTTGCTGTGTATGTAACCTGTATGGAGCTCTATTGAAATATCCCCATGACATTTTGTGCACTGGAGTTGAGAGAGGTTATCATCAAGGGTATAGTATGCATGCTGACCGCTAAATAAAGAGACTGTATTGGGAATATACCACAGGGAAATCCCGACGAGAGCCAGCAGCACCCATAATATTTTCATATCACTCCCACTCATAGAAAGCCGTGGTCTTGTAGTCTACAGCCCCTCTATAATTTGTGATGCGAATCGGCATTATCAGTATATCGCCTTTCTTTGGCTCGCTGCCGGACTTGAAAAATACCTTGAGGGTATATGTGTCTTCACCCGTGTAATGTACCGACGCCCAGAAGCTTGCAGGGATGGAATCTACATTGTTGATACGGGCATTCACGTCTATTTCAGGGAAGTTCGGAGCGGTATCCGTGGTCTTATAGAAGAACGGGACACTTGATTGTTCGAACGTGACATTGTTAACCCTTGGGGTGCCTTCATCGGTTAAATTCGTGGAAACCTTCAATATGAGCGCGGGTTTCTCCAGTCCTAAATCTACACCATGCTGATATATGTAATAGCCATCCGCCGAAAATAAAAGGAGCAGTATTATAAATGCAGCATATTTATATATTTTCTTATCCATTTTGGTCACTTGATTCCTAACAGTGCATTAAATAAATTTTTTATGAAAGTAAATATAGTGAAACGCTCGTAGATGGCGTTTTCCTGGGATATATCCTGCGAGGGGGAAGTATCACCACTTTTGTAGACCTTGCCCGCTGCCCATGAACCGTGGCATATCGGACAGCCTTCACCCAGTTTCTTCATGTGTATTCTATGAATCTGGTTGCCATGGCATGAGGTGCACTGGAACGCTTTTCCTGCCTCAATCTTTACAATGGTTAAGCCCTCCGCAGAGTTATTATCGGTAGCGTTGCCGGAGACATGGCATGAGCTGCATTGCACGGTGTTGTGGGCGTTATGGAAAAGGTCCCTATTGCTTGCATCCACCGCTGTATTGCCTATATGGCATGCCCTGCAGATATTCGGGTTATGCTGTTCCTGCATCGTGGGGACGTTGATTCCTCCGGAAGGCAGTCTGTACTCATGGCAGTTCCCGCATTCGCCGGACCCTGCATCCGCGCCTATGGTTTCTTTATGGCATCCAATGCAGAGGATGGGTTTATGGAAGTCAGGAACTTCAGCCTTCGCAGTCCCTGCACTAAGTAATACAGACATTACAAATATACACAGGAATATTCCATTTTTATTCATTTTAGTTTATTCCATTTTTATTCATCTTGGTTTTTTTTATAATTTTGAAACATCTGTGAATCTGAAAGTTTATGGATAACTTCCTCGTAAGGGGTTTTTTCCCATAGCTCAAGCATGAGATTCAAAAAACAGGAATCTTTTAATGTGCTGAGTTCCGCTACATCGCACCCAGGATGCTTTGAAAACTGGTTCTTAAACTCTGCTTTGAGATTATCAAAGTTGATCTTATCCGAGTCATCTATCCTTACAACTTTCATATCTATCCACAAAAGTAACTATATTAACTAAAGTATATAAAGTTTTACACAAGATGAAAAACATCTGCAATTAATGATTATGATAATTGGAGAACGAATATATAAACAGAGCGAGTGCCTTAAAAAGAAAAAAAGAAATGGGGAATTCCCCATTTCATTTACGGTGTTATATTAATGCTGCTTCGCTGTCGTTTGTGGCTTGCCTGAGACCAATTACCGATACGTTTGTACCGTTAATATACAGCGTGGTACTGTTCGGATACCAGTCATAGGTGGTGTTGCTCACTGCAAATGCATTGCCGCTTGAGTTGCCGTAGGTTGTTACATTGACAGACCCTTTGACATAGAAGGCGCCAACAGTGTAGTTACCTTGGTCGTCCTCAGTTGCATTGAACTGCAGCAGGTAACCCTTCTTGAAGTTGATCTGCACTGCAACGTGTGTGTGGCATGCGATACATGCGTTATTACTTGCATTGCCATTTGGACCGGCGAATCTGCTGATGGTATCGTTCGTTTTCACCCATGCATTGTGGGCTTCCGATGTACCTGTGTCGAAAGGCTTGCCTGTTAGACCAAAGCCGCCTGCCCATAGAGTTGTCATCTTAGTACCATTCGGGCTTCCGCCATAATGGCAATTTGCACAAGGAGTTACTATGTCCGTTTCACCATTAATTACTCGTGTATAATGACCCATTGGCTCGTCGCCGCCATGGCATTCCATACATGACACAAGGGATGCTGCGTGATATGTGCTGCCCGGATTAACTGCCCTGGAACCGGCATTTGTTAAAAGATCGGTTACAGTCCAACCTGCGCTAGTGCTGCCACTTACATTAAAGTTTATCTTGCTCACATCGAGACCGGTTGATGCTGTTGAAGCATTCGAGTCTTTGGGTGTAGCATTATTTGCATAATAAGCACCGACTATCCTCATATCAGGAGCTGCAATTGTAAGGACTGTTGTATTGTCATCACATGCTCCTGCTGCTGCTGTGCCCTTTGCTACGATACAAGCACTCAATACTCCTTTAAAGGTTGAGTTTGGTGCACCATTCACAGCTGGACGAGTCTTTGCGGTGGTAACTGTGTCATTTACTGTTATAGTTGCCGGAACATTACCTGCTTCCATATCCATTACAGTTGTAACGAGATATCTTGTTGCATTATTTCCTGTTTCATTTTGTTTATATGCCAATCTGGCATAAGCATCGTCGCCGCTTGAAGAACCCTGTTCGATTCTGTGGCAGTACTCGCACTTAAAGGCTGCATGCGGTCCGGGAGTACCTGTAGTATTTGAAGCTCCATTCATCAACTCTGCTTTCACATCACCGTGACATTTTATACACGGTACCTGATTGCCTGTTGCATCAATGTTGTAGAAGGAATGCTGTCCTGAGAACAACGCCACCGTTGACGGCAGGGCGAACAAACCTATACTAACTAACGCAACTAAGGCTAAACTAAATTTTGCGTTCATATTTTTTCATCCTTCCTATTTTTTATATCAATTCCCATTTTCCCAATCCGGAATATGAATAAAATAAGAATATCAATCTAGTATTGCCTTTTTCCTATCCTATCCTATCCATTATCCAAATTTGGGTTAAATTTGGGTATAATTAAGTATTAGCTTTTTCGGTATATATATCTATCGAAATTAGAAACTAAAATCATCATTATTCTTCATGACCATGGTGATTCTTGACATACAGTGCGCTCTTCCCATTCACCACCAAATCGCCGGTATATTTCCTGTACAAATGCCGTACAATGCTTCCACCCTCGAGCTTGAAGACATGCATCATCTCCTCCACAGCTCCGCATCCTCGAAGTATTAAATTTAAACATGTAATATCACTTTTGAGCTAATGTCCCCACAATCTTCTCATGAAGCTTTTTATTCTTCGTCCCGATTATGGATAACCCTGATGCTTTCACGTCATCTGACAAAATTCTTCCCTCAATATCGGTAAGGTATCCCCCCGCTTCTTTCAATATCAAAGCCGATGCCATAATATCATAACCGCTCACAAGCCCCCGCGTATCAATAATTCCGTCAAGCGTCCCGTCAGCCACAAAACACATATCAAGTGCAATACTGCCAAGCACCCTGACAATTATTGATTTTTCAAGTTCTATCAATCCCTTCGGGACATCGGGCACGCCATAGGAATATACGGATATTACGGGTTTGGGCATGGCGCCGCGCAATTTTGCGCCAATCGGCTTGCCATTTAAAAAAGCACCCCTTCCTCTTTCGGCGCAGTATGTATTTCTACTGATGTCACAGATAACAGCCATGCCGATATCGTCAAACGTGACCATATCTGTTTTTCCAGAATAAGCAAGCGATGTGCAGAAAAATGGAATGCCGCACGTTGCATTGGTTGAACCGTCTATGGGATCAAAAACCAGCATGAAATCAGGATGCTTACCCACGATACGGTCTCCAAGCTCCTCTGATATTATTCTTGCCGAAAGCCCGCGCGCTAAAAGCGCCTTATCAAGCGCCATTTCAGCAGCCATATCCATTTTGCGCGTGATATCCTTCGGGCGCCGGGCAACCATTTCCCCGTAATCCGCGTTATCCCTGATGAACGAACCGATTATATCCCGGATTTCAATTCCGATATCAATTAACGTTTCAATTTCCATATACGGCCCCGTAAATATTGATAATGGCATCCACCACTTTTCTTGCGCTCTCATCTGGTTTCATTATGTCGCTGTCTATTATAACAAGAGGGTTCATGGGTTCTTCATAAGGAATATTTACTCCGGGGACGGTGGCGCCAGTTTGCGCTGATTTTTTATAGATGCCCTTTGGTGAGAAAACCGCTTTCCTGTGCGCCTCCCTTTCCATGCAAACCGAAAGCGGGCACCGGATGAACACCTCGGCAAACTGGGGGATTATTTTGCGGGCTGCATCACGGTATTTCCTCCTGTTTGCGGTGGCGTCTATAAAAACGTTGATTCCGCATTCGGTCAGCAGTTTTGCCATGTATGCAAGCGACGCGTAAACTAATTCCCGCTCTTCATCCGTGTATTTCGGATTAGGGGTAAGGACCCGGCGAATCTCATCAAGCTGGAGTATTTTAACTTCAATGCCTTTTTTTTTGAGGATTTCAGCAGTACGGGAAGCAATCGCTGTTTTTCCGCTGCCGGGAAGACCGGTGAACCATACTGCAAAAGCCATTTTATTATTCCTGCAAATACGAATTCACATTTTTGTAATCAAACTCTTCACTCTCAAGTATATTACGGATGAAGTTAAAAATCTTAGTTCGAACTCCCGGGTCAAGATTCGGATACCATATCGGGCTTGCCACTACAACGCTTCGGAATACATAGAACGGCTGGATAGCATGCAATAATTCAAAATCCTGTGTTTTTTCAAGGTAGTTACTGAAAAAAAGTTCATATAATTCGCGGAACGGTCCTGCAAGTTTCCCGTATTTCTGGAGGGAATAGAATAGATAGTTCATCGTTATAGATGAGACATCGTCTGCCGCTTCTCCCCATTCGCCTCGGCTTCGGTCAAGTACCGTGAAATCGCTCCCTTCCCGGAACATGATGTTCCATGGGTGAAAATCTCCATGCGTCATGCAAAGGCGGTGCGTCTTGCCTTTTATTTTATAGCGCCATTCCACGCATTTCTTCTCGATGTCGCAAAGGTCGTCCTGGCTAACAAAATCCAGGTTATCGGGATAGCTGTCAAGTAATCCCATGATGCATTCACCGTGCCCTACATTATCCCTGATTTTGCGGATGTAAAGTTCACGGTCATCGTATTTGCGTGCATGGATTTGCGAAAGATATGTGGATAAGGCTTTTGTTCTTTCCTTATCAAGCGGTGCGAGTTTCCCTTCCTTTTTTATCCTCTCAAGGTCAAGAAAATATTCTTGTCCTTCAATTTTTTCCATCAAAATGAAATATTCTTCTGCCTTCCCTGAAGAGGAAAGCTCTCCTTCGTGCGTGAAAAAGCCAACGTCCAGGGATTTTACGTGTTTTGGCAGGTTATTGAAAACAGAATTCTGCCAGATAAGAATCGCCGCCCTGTCAGAAAAATGGTCATGCCCGAAACCCTTCTGCACCCTCATCGAGGAAAGCACGACGGATTGCGTTTTCCCGTTCGACTCAAACTCGATAAGATAAGGCTTCCCGTAACCGAATCCTTTTATACCTTCCTCGACCTCTACCGGAATCCCGCCAAGCTCGCTGATTGCTGTGACCTTTGCGCTTCCGAATAATCCTTTAAGATAATTTTCAACAGCTTTTATTCTCAACTGCATCTTATGTACCCATTGTCCATGAATGGAGGTATTTATCCTGCTCTTTGGTCAGGGTATCTATCTCGATGCCCATAGCCTCAAGCTTGAGTTTAGCTACTCTGCTATCGATTTCGGCAGGAACCCTGTAAACCTGGTCATCAAGGGTCTTACCTTTTTCAGCAATGTATTTTACAGCAAGCGCCTGGTTTGCAAAGCTCATATCCATGACCTCGGGCGGATGCCCGAACGCGCTTGCAAGGTTCACAAGCCTCCCTTCGGCAAGAAGGTATATCCTCCGTTTGTCTTTCATGACATATTCCTGCACGTCATTCTTTATCTGGTTGACTTTCTTTGACAGTTTTGTGAGCGCCGGTATATCTATTTCCACGTTGAAGTGACCTGAATTGCATACTATAGCCTGGTCTTTCATGACCTGGAAATGCTCTTTCCTGATAGCTGAGATGTCGCCAGTAACAGTTATGAAAAGGTCCCCAACCTTTGCAGCTTCCTTCATGGGCATGACCCGAAAGCCGTCCATGACCGCTTCGAGGGCTTTTCTCGGCTCAACTTCCACAACGACGACATTGCCGCCAAGCCCCCGCGCCCGCGAAGCTACCCCCCGACCGCACCAGCCGTAGCCAGCTACCACGATTGTTTTCCCTGCAAAAAGGATGTTTGTTGCATTCATTATCCCGTGTATGGTGCTCTGCCCTGTGCCATAGCGGTTATCGAACATCATCTTGGTCTCAGCGTCATTTACTGCAATAACCGGATATTTCAGCGCGCCTTCTGCAGCCATTGCCCGCAGCCTGATTACCCCTGTCGTTGTTTCCTCGCATCCGCCTTTTATGTTTTTAATAAGTTCCCGGTGTTTTGAATGGACAAGCGCTATTGTGTCTGCGCCGTCATCAAGGGTGACATGCGGCTTTATCTTGAGCGCCTCTTCAAGGCATTCATAATACTGCTTCTCATTCTCTCCTTTTATCGCATAGGTTTTTATCCCTTCCGAAGCAAGCGCTGCAGCCACATCATCCTGTGTGCTCAACGGGTTTGAAGCGGCAAGCGCGATATTTGCGCCTCCTGCTTTCATCGTATAAATGAGATTGGCGGTTTCAACGGTCACATGAAGACATGCAACCACATTTACGCCTTTTAGCGGTTTTTCCTTTTCGAACTGCTCTTTTATCTTTTGGAGCACGGGCATGTGCCTGCGCGCCCATTCGATTCTCTGCTTTCCCTCGTCAGCAAGGTTTATGTCTTTTATTATGTAATCTTTCATCAAAATCCCTTTAATTTTAAACCATTAAAATTGATGTAAAATGCCCGATATACTTATTAAATCTGTTGGTTTTATTAACATTTATGCGGCTTTCGGGAGCCGAATACTTCCCATGTTACGGGCGCCTGACCTGAATTTTTTATCTCCTTTCTTTATATCCCCGAAACATATGTGCAGTTGCCAATATACTGACGATAGCCATAACACTAACGAATCCGGGTGTTTTAGGGGTCTCTCCTTCTCGTGGCACCTGCTTGCTTTCTGTTGATTCTGCACCAGGGCGTACTTTTATTGGAAGAGTCAGCGTATAGTCTTCTTTAGTTGATGTATTGTCCCCGTAAAAATACGCTATCCTCCCATTTATCTCAAAATTGCCTATCTGGTTTGCCTTTATTCTTACTTCAATATCTTTTCCATTGCCAGGATCAAGCTTATATAGCGTTGTATATTGTCCGGCACCTGAAGTAACGAATTCCGACGAGGTAACGGACATTCCAGAAGGGGGAATTAAAATTACCTGAACAGTCATCACGGGGTTTGGAATAACGTTGACCGCTGATAATTTTAATATGATATCCTCCCCAAGCACTGCATCGGTCTTTTCTCCATAGAGCTGGACACTCGCTGATGGTTTGACGATTGTATCTACAGGCGTCGGCGTCTTCAGGGGAACTGTTATTTTAGGAGTTGGAGTGGGTTTGGTTGTGATCTCAAATGAATTGATAATCTCATCGTAGGTATCCGAATATGTTGCATAATAATTTTGAGGAGAGCTTGCAGTAATCTTATAATATTTATCGCCGGAAATGAGGATTACATATTTTCTTTCATATACTACATTTGTGTTATAGTCTGTTTCCACTTTCTTCCATTCAACTCCTTTCAGGTTGTTGATAATGATGTCTCTTCCATACCAACCTGCACCATTAATAGCAGCAATATCATAAAGCCCTAAAATGCCAGTAGGCGCGAATGCGACTGTTACAGCGGCATAGCCAGATGGATTTTCTAAATTCACGCTTCCTGTCTCAAAGTCTTTAGAGAAACTCCAGCCAGATGGATATACAATCTTGAAGCCATTTTCTTTATCTGTATAAGTTTCAAGAGCTGAAACGGTATTAATTAAAAGTATGAAACTAAAATAAAATAAAATTATTTTTTTCATATTTATTTTCAGCAGTTGAAAATTACACCACCACTTAATTATGTTAATCTCTATTGTTACATAAGGTTTGTGCAATATATAACTAATGCGGCTGCCGGGATTCGAACCCGGGTTAGAGGCTATTTCCCACCTTTTGCTATCAAAAGGTCGTTGGGAAGCCCCTGTCATAACCGCTGGACCACAGCCGCAATGCTTGTTTAATACTGATTCAAGCAATATATCGTTTATGGTTTGTCAAACGTCAGTGCGCCAACTGACATATTGATAGCAATCTCCGCAATGTCCCCGCTATAACTTGCTATTCTCCCAAGGCTGTCAAGCATGGCTTTTTGCAGGATAGCAGATTGAATATTTTGTGGTTGTAGCAATTCATTTGAAATATCGGAATGGGACTTTTTAATCTCTTTAAGTTCCTGGAAAATTTTCTCAGCCATTGCGTTATTTCTTGTAAATAATGCATGAACCGATTTTTCGAAAGTCAGGACTACGCTGCTGTTAAGTTTAATAAAATCCTCAAGCTGCACATCCTTATTTATCTCCTGTAATTGAATGTAACTTTTTGCTATGTTCTCGATGTGGTCTGCAATCCGCTCAAGCGCTTTGACAGCAATCCTGTAGCCGAGGCAATCCCTTTGGTTTTCTATTCCCAGTTTTTCTGCAATCTGCTGGTATTCCACTGCGCTCTTAAGCTGCCTCACCACCAGAAAATAAAGCCTGTCAATTTCCCGCTCTCTTATCATTACGTCTTTTGCAAGCCCGATATCAATAGTTTTCAAAGCTTTGCCGAGATCAAGAAGCATCGACCTGTCTATGGAGAACATTCTCTGGAGTATCTGCATGGTACTCATACGTTTGTAATCCAGCATTATCTCAAGCGTCATTGCTTCGTTGGTATCCTCGACCAGTTCCACGCCTATCAGATAGTCCAGAATCTTCCGTATGCTCTCCCTGTATGCAAGATGATCCTTCCTGTCCAGCTTTATCTTGATTGTATCATAACCTACAAGATAAAAAGCGATTAATATTCGCTCAAGTGCTTCGCTTGATGTTATTTGTGAGATTTTAATCTCCTTTACCTGCGACTCTTTTTCAATAACACTGGTCTCAATCAGCAATGAACCGCCATGTTCTGTAACCACAAGCGAATCTCCAGGCTTCAGGTTAGTCTTCTTAACCCATTTTTTGGGCAGTGACATTACATAGGTCGAACCGCCGCTTACGTAAACTTTTCTTGTTTCCATTTTAATCCTGTAATATACTGATATTTTATAGTATATATAGATTCTTGGGACAAAATATATACTTTATAATTAGAATTATCAGTTTGGTGAAAGAAATGATAGAAAAAGAGATTTTGAGAAAAACAATACCATGCAACTCATTCATAGAGGAATTTGAGGAAATGGGAAAAGAAGACCGGGAGCTTTATCTGTTCCTGCGTGGCGGTTTTGCAGCCAAATGAGGGCAAATGATAATGCAGAATATTAACAAAATAGAGATATTTTTAACAATACTTCTTTTCTTATTTGCCCTCTGGATGGTATTCAAGTGATAGATCACACAAGATTTTTCAAAAAAATTACTGATTCCATTGTTACCATCGTCCTGTATGTACTGTTGTTGGCTCTCATTGCAGGAACGCTGCGGATATTACTTGATATTCGCACTGTTGCGATAGACTCAGTGGAGGGCGGTTTTAACAAAATAGTTACTAACGTTCTCACGCTTTTTATTGTGATTGAGTTCTTCAAGACCTTTGCAGACTATTCCAAGCATGAAAGAATCAAGCTCACCGACATAACCGACGTTACGATTTTAATAGCTATGCGTGAAATCACGGTCGGGCTTTATTCCAAATCATTAGGATTCGAAACGATTTTTGCCCTCTCTGCACTGCTATTTGTGCTTGGAGTGATAAGGGTGCTGGCTATCAGGTACTCGCCAGAAAAGGTTTGAGGGTGATTGCAGTTCTTTGGTAACGAAATGCAGTACATATTTCTACTGATTTTCTATAGTCTCTATAGATTCTTGGGAGAAACTATATATTATTTGATGCTAAAATTCATGCTGGTGATTAAATAAAATGAATCGATTAAAGACAATACTAATTTTGATTCTGGCAGGTATGCTGGTAGCTGGATGTGTAAGCAAGCCACCTGCCGAAGTACAGCCTACGGTACAACCGACAGCAACCGTGCAGCCCACAAAAGCCCCTGAAACCTTAACCTTAAACGGCGCAGGTGCAACATTCCCATATCCCCTGATATCAAAATGGAGTTCGGAATATAACAAGATAAATCCAAATATCCAGATCAACTACCAGAGTGTGGGAAGCGGTGCTGGAATACAGCAAATTACAGCAAAAACAGTGAATTTTGGCGCAAGTGATGCGCCCCTCTCGGAGCAGGTATATAAAAATCTCACAGGAATCCTGCAAATACCCGAAACCATAGGCG